>CATPCK010000958.1 GCA_955652655.1 uncultured Ktedonobacteraceae bacterium
GAAGATAATATCGGTGGTTGGCGCGCCGACGAGAAGGCGGGTTTCAAGTACGAAGGTACGCTGCGCGAGGTCATCCTGCGCTTTGGCAAATACAATGATGTACGCGTCTACAGCCTGCTCAAAAGCGAATATTTGCAGAATTCCGGTACTGATAGATAAGTGTGGTTCTATGACTATTAGCGTTCAAGAAATCACCGATAGAGAACGGTGGGACGGCTTTTTGACCAGCCAGCCGCGCGGTCACCTGCTGCAATCCTATGAGTGGGGAGAATTGAATCGTTACCTGGGCGGACATATCTACCGCCTGGGTGCCATGGACAATGGGCGCATGGTGGGCGCGCTGATGCTATCGGCCGCTCAGGTCCCCCTGCCTGTATCGCTGCCGGGAATACGCCTGAACTGGCTCTATGGCTCCCGCGGCCCTACCGTAGAGCATCCTGATTCACCTGCGTTGCGCGCTCTGCTTGAACAGGCCCATGTACTTGCTCGCAGAGAGCGGGCGGTAGTCCTGCGCCTGGAACCAAATATTGCTGACGATGACCCGGCTATGGATGACTGGCTGGCAGCGTACCGCGCGCTCGGCTTTCAGATCAATCCCAATGCCGTACATGGTAGGCGCAGCTGGGTGCTGGATATTCGTCCCAGCGCCGAAGAACTGCTCGCCAACTTTAAGATGACCTGGCGACAGAATGTACGCAGCGCCGAGCGTAAAGGCGTGGTGATCCGCGAGGCTGAGAACGATGCCGATTTCGACGCCTATTACGAGCTTTTAAAGGTAACGAGCGAGCGCGATGCCTTCTTCATTCACCAGAAAGATTATCACCGGGAAATCCTGCGCCAGTTCGCCAGCAAGGGAGACGCGGTCCTCTTTCTGGCCGAGCATGAAGGGGAGGCCGTTGCCGCCAAAATGTTAATTCGCTTTGGTGATTGGTGCTGGGATATGTTTGGCGCCTCGTCCAACAGCAAGCGCAACCTGAAGCCGACCTATCTTTTGCAGTATCGCTGCCTGCAGTGGGCAAAATCGCGCGGGTGCAGCTACTTCGATTTTCGCACGATCCCCGAAATTTTGGAACCAGGCGAAGAAATGTGGGGCGTCTATGAATACAAAAAAGGCTTTGGTGGTTTCTCCAGGCTGAACATACCTACGCAGGATTATGTCTATCGCGCGCTGGTCTACAATGCCTGGCGCAACTTTGTTGAGATGCGCCGCGGCAGGCGCCATGCCGAACGCAAAAAGGTTGAATTAGAGAGAGCCGCCAGAGGGAAGAATAATTAGCGCTGTCGCTTATTGAAAGACAGACTGCAACGCCGCTAGCGCGGCTAGCTTCGTTCGGCAGCGATGCAAGGAAGTACCTGCGGTTAGCAGTCTGAAAGGAATGTATGGAAGCGCGTATCATTACCGACCGCCAGCAATGGAATGAGTTTGTGGCGGCCTCGAAATGCTGTAATATAACACAATCGTTTGAGTGGGGCGAGCTGGCGCCACACCTGGGTGCAGAGGCGATGTTTGCAGGAGTCGTCGATGAACAGGGTAACCTGTGTGCTGCGATGCTGGTGCTCATCTCTACCGCCCCTGTGCTGCACAGGACCTATTTCTATGCCCCACGCGGCCCGGTTATCGATGACCCTGACTCTCCTGCTATGACTGTGTTGCTCAACTTCGTCAAAGCCGAGGCGCACAGACGCGGGGCTTTCATGCTCAAGATCGAACCCGGCGTGGCGGATGGAGACGAGCGCTGGTTGACCGCTTTGCAAAAACGTGGCTTCCGTACCACTCCTTATGCCAGTCATATTCGCGATGAGTGGGTGCTGGATATTCGACCCGATGAAAAAACGCTGCTGGCGGATATGAAGGAGAAATGGCGCTATAACATCCGCCTGGCAGCGCGTAAGGGTGTCACGGTACGGCGTGGCGAGGGACAGGCTGAAGTTGACACCTTCTATCGCATCTATCAGACCACGAGCGAGCGGGACCAGTTCTTTATTCATAACAAAGCACATTACGAGGACATCATGCGCCTGTATGGCGAAGGTGATCGCGCGGCCCTTTTCCTGGCGGAGTACGAGGGAGAGGCTATCGCGGGGATCATTGTGCTGCGTTTCGGACGTTGGAGCTGGTACATGTACGGGGCTTCGTCCAACGAGCAGCGTAACCTGATGCCAAACCACCTGTTGCAGTGGAACGGGATACAGTGGGCTAAAGCGCGTGATTGCTGGTACTACAATTTTCGCGGCATTCCAGATGTTTTGGAGGAGGGCCAGGAGTTGTGGGGCGTCTACGTCTTCAAACGCGGCTTCGGTGGGTACGAGATACGCTCGCTGGTTACTCATGACCTGGTCTATCAGCCGCTGGTGTATGGCGCGTACAGGCGTTTGCTGGATGTGAAGCGGTGGAGGGATGATAGGCAGAGGGTGTTACAGAAGTCCCCCTTACATATCTGATTTTATGTAGGATGTTTCGCTAAATGCGTGGATGAGGACCAGCGCCGATCAATCGGCTGTGTGCACGATCAATCGGCACCTACGGTTTTCCTAGAAATGAGCGAATGCTCCGTTTAGTGGTGTCAAGCTCTTCTATTATTGATTACTTCACCCCGCTTGAAAAGAGAAACATGAAGAAATTACTTTGATGCCCGTCCAGGATTCTTCAACAGGAGGAAGGCTACCAGAGCCATCATTAACGACAGAGCAACACCGATAGCGAACGTGATCTGTGGCGTGATCCAGAGGCCAAAGAGCGCCTGAGCCAGCGGGCCGAGCATGATGGCGAGCGAGATGGCTGATCCACGCATGCCCATGATCTGGCCGCGATTTTCGTCGGTGGTGGCACTCAGGTAGATGCTGCCCATAGCTGGCTCGACGAAGGCACTGCCCAGTCCCGCCAGGGCCGCACCCGCTAGCAAAAGCGGATAGAGGGGAGCCGCTAACAAGAACACGAACAAGGCACTGAAGAGCAGACTGCCGATGACGATGAGCGGCTTTTTCGGCAGGGTCTCTGAGAGCCGTCCCAGCAAGAGCGGGAAGATGGCCAGAGCCATGCCATAGACACTGAACAACATGCCATATTGTGCTGCACCGTAGTGAAGCACCTTCTCAAAGAAGAAGGGAAGCTGCGGGAACACGAATGGGAAGGTGAATATCATGCCGAAATCGATAATGAGGAACGGAGCCACGAGCCAGATCAGGTGAGCCATGCGCCATTCCTTCGGCTTTTGAGCTTTTGCCCCGCGATTGGCCTGGTGCAGTCTCACCTCGACCCGCACGTGTTCTGGCAGGGTTTCTGGCACCATGAAGATTGCCAGCAGAGAAGCCGCCAGAGCGATACCAGCCGAGAGCAGAAAGGGACTGGTAAACCCCAGGGTTTGATAGAGGAAGCCTCCGAGGCCCGGACCCAGTGCGAACCCAACGGCCTGTGCCGTCGTGAGAAAACCTATCCAGCGCCCTTGTTTCTCCAAGGGGATAGTATCGCCCACCATCGACATCGAGACAGGTATCAAGCCAGAAAGCAACATGCCTTCAACAAAGCGTATGGGAATGAACAGCAGCGGCACATTGACGAACGCCAGCAGCAGGTTGGTGACGATAAAACCGGCCAGAGAGATGAAGAGGATGGGTTTGCGACCAATGCGGCCAGACCATGTTCCCATTGGCGTGCTGAAGAGGAACATCCCCAGACCAAAGGCCCCTTCCATCAACGCCAGCGTCTCAGATCCCAGCCCCAGGGCTTGCAAGCGCTGCGGGAAGACGGGAATGATCACGGCATAGCCGGTCATCATCAGGGTGACACAGCCTAGCAGGAACGCCAGCGCGAAGGTGATAGATCGCGATTTTTTAGCAGGGGAAGCCGCCATGGGTCTTGCTCTCACCACATCCCGCAGAGGGACTGTGACTGTATCATGATCGAGGAGCCTTGTAGCCATCTGTTTCATCCTTTCCGATCTCGCGTATATAACTTGCAATTTGCAAGTATTCATCTATATATATCTTCTTCCTGACCTTCGCAAAACCGGAAAACACCAGAAGAGCGAGCCAAATAAAAACAGCAAGGCTCACGGCGAGAACCCTGCCGTTTTATGGAAGTTCGGGGGAGCGCTGTGCTGCGTGGAACCTTCCGCAAGGGAGCAGTGCTAGACGAATTGACCCAGAAGACTCTTCTCGCCTACAAAAACAGAGCCGCCGCTTTGCACCGTTTCACGAATGAGGCGGATCATCTTCTCTCTCTCAGTCTTCATCAGGGCAATCCAGGCCGCAGGGGCAGCGGTGTGTGGATCGTGCTCAGCACTCCAGTTGGCCATTTCCACCAGGACAGGGATGAGGTCGAGACCTTTTTCCGTCAGGACATACTCCTCTTTGCGCTTATCTTTCTCAGAGAGCTTTTTCACCAGAAGGCCTTGCTGCTCCAGGTGAGCGAGGCGGCTGGCGAGAATATTGGTCGCCATCCCTTCTTCTGACGCTAAAAATTCCCCATAGGTTTTCTTCCCAAAGTAGACGATATCACGGATGATTAAAAGCGACCACGGATCGCCAAACATCTCTAAGGCAAAGTTGATGGGGCAGTCCGAGCGTCTTTGGTGTGTGTGTTTCATGTTCTCGACTTCTTCACTATTGCCAATTTTCCTTCCTGGTTTTGGAATAGTATAGTATATTTACTTGTAAATTGCAAGTGATATTTGGTGAAGAGAGAAGGAGAAGAACATGAGAAATGCATTGGGGCAAGCCCAGCCCCTACATTTTATCTACCTGTCCGCAACTCTTGTAGTGTTGCCAGTCTTTCTTTGGCGATGGGGTTCTGGGGATTGACTTTGGCCAGGTTGCGGTAGACGCGGCTGGCTTGCTCGTACTCGCCAACGGATTGATAGGTCTGGCCGAGCAAGTCATAGGCCTCGTAGTTGTTGCGGTCGATGGTAATCAACTGCTGGAGCGCGGCCACGGCTTCCTTGACTTGTTTCGTATCAAAGTAGTGGCGCGCGATCACGATCTGGTACTCGACAGCCTCTTCGGAACGACCTTGCTGGATACAGTAGCCGACGATTTCGCGCAAGAGCTCCATTGAGTCGGGCATGAGTTCGATGGCCCGACGCAGATTATTCAGGGCTTCCTCTGGATTGCCCATCTCGGCATAGATGTTGCCAATGCGCTGCAGGGTCACTCCCTCCGGGTTCGCCTGGCCCCGGCGCTGGTAGATGTTGGCAAGCAGGCGTAGTTCCGCGATGGCTTCATCCAGTAGCCCGCGGTTCAGATAGATCTCCGCAAGCTCATCGTGTGGTCGAGGGTCCTGAGGAGCCATGCGTACCATCTCTTTTAAGACGCTGAGAGCGTTCTCCGTCTGGCGTTTGGAGCGGTAGTGGTGCACCAGGTAGGCGTACTCCTGCAGCGCGCTTTCGATATCGCCCTGGCGCGCAGAAATCTCTGCGAGCGCGGAGGAAACCTCGTCCTGGTAGGTGGTGAACTGCTTGACCTTGCGCAAGATGGCCTGCATTTGCTCTTCTTTGCCCGTGCGCTTGTAGGCTTTGGCGAGCAGCATGGAGATCTCTACCTCAGGAGCCTGGTGCTCTTCACCGTCCTCGCGTGGGCGTGCAGCCCAGGTGCTGGGGTCTATCGATCCCGTCGCATTGCGGCGCACCGTCTGGAGGGCCTGCTCAAGCTGTTGGATAGCATCATCGGGCTTGCCCTGGCTCAACAGACATTGGGCGGTGCTGACGCGTGCCAGCACATCGACCGCGCTATCACGCATAGCCAGCTGATAGGCATCGATGGCTTTGTCAAATTGTCCGGCCTGCTGGTGGAACTGTCCAAGGGCGAAGTGGACATCGGCATTGTTGGGATACGCCTCTGCCGCCTGGTTATAGTCGCGGACAACCGCCTCGTATTTTCGCTGACCCTCGCCGCGCAGGTGCCAGCGAATGCGGGAAAGTCCCTCGAGCGTGGTGGCGCGCGCGGTTCCCACTGCGGTAATCATGGCGATATGCAAACGTACCAGGGCCGTGATATTGCGCGGGTCCACTTGCAGCACCCGTTGATACTCCGCCATGGCCTGCTGACTTCTGCCCAACTTCTGCAGGGCAAGGGCATAGTTCAAGCGCGTCGACACACTGGTAGGACTCTCTTGCAGGGCCTGCTCAAGTTCTGTAAGAGCGCGATCCATGTAGCCTAAACGCAGGTACGATTCAGCCGCCAGCGTTCGTTCGCGCAGCAGGTCTTCTTTGTTTCCCTGCGACGAGAGCAGATTGATCAGGCGCATGCGATAGGTGAGATTATTCGGTTCCAGTTGCAGGATGCGGCGATAGGTAGCAATAGCATCGTCGAGGCGGCCATTGACGATATAGGTATCGACAAGAATGGCATACTTGGTAATGGCCTGTTCGACTTTTCCCTGGCGCACGTAGATCTCGCACAGGACCTGGTGAACATCCAGGTACTGCGGCGCAATATCGATCACATGCAGACATTCCTCGGTAGCGGGGGTGAGCAGGCCATGATTAATATACTTCTGGATATCCTGCATGGATTGCACGACCTGCAAACGGATGTGTTCAGGTAGAGAAGCAGTGCTGGCAAGGACCGCTTCCGCGACCTGTTTTAAGGCTTCGTCTTTGTTGCTGGCACCCGCCATCTGGGTCAACAAATCTTCAGCGCCTTTGCTGTCCCTCGCCGGTGGAGTTTGCAGGACCGGGCTGACCTGCTCCAATTGCAGCGAGTTCAGCGGTGAAACAGGCATAGATGGTGGCACCTGATCTGCTGCATCCTCCGGCGGGATGATACGTGTCGCGTTGCCAGGCTTTGCATCTCCTGTGAGCCACGAAGACGAGTCCTGATCGGCGAGATTCATGACTCTCGTCTCCGTTGGGGGGATTGATCCGCCTATTGGCCCGGTTGGAATGCGCTGCTCAGTCGTGGGTTGCTCGTCGATCAGGGGCTTTTGTGGTGCAGGTGCCAGGTTCGCGGCTGGTTTATTGATGACCTGAGTTTTATCGGCATCACTCAAGATACCAGTCAGCCAATCCGGCAATTCTCCGCCTGTGTTGTTATTCGTCACTCCAGGTATCGATACCTGCGGCGATGCTGGCAACTGCGCCGACGCGGGTGGTGGCGCGTTGTGCGGCATATTCCCAGCGCTAAAGGTCATCGTTGCGGCATCTTGCAGGGGTTGTTGCTGTGGCGATGGCGTAACTGGCCGCCCTGAGGCAGATCCATTCATGAGCTGTTGCATCATAAACTCAACCTGGGCGACCTTGTCATTCCAGCCGCGGCTGCGCAGGAAACCTAGCAGGGCATTGTAGACCGTCAAGGCCTGTTCCTGCTCTCCTAAGGCACGGTGAGCCTCGGCCGCTTCCTGGCAGAGCTGAACCAGTTGGTCAGACTCTTCAACGGTCAGAGCGTCAAGATTCACGCGGTCAACAGCCTCATCAAAATGGACCGTCGCTGTGCGCAAGTCTCCGCGCGCACGATAGCATTGTCCCAATGC
>CATPCK010000959.1 GCA_955652655.1 uncultured Ktedonobacteraceae bacterium
ACACGCGACACGGTGCCTATCTTGTAGATATCGTCCGGTCCTGCCTGCTCTGTCTCGGCTGATTTCTGCGCTACCAGGGCAACCAGGCGATCGCCGCGCATGACATCATCGATCAGGCGTATAGAGCGCTCCTGGCCTACAGCAAGTGGTTGGACCGCGAAAGGATAGATGACGATATCTTTGAGCGGTAGCACTGGCAGCACGTCGGGAATACTCAATCGTTCATCATCGTCCTGCTTTTGCGACTCTGATGCGAGATCTTCTGCTTCCTCGTGGCCTGAGTCACTGTCCTGCTGTAAAGAAGGATCGCGTGCTGGTTCTTCAGTATCGGTCTGTTCGCTTTTGTCATCTATCTGATGCTGTTCAACTGGAGCGATGGCAGGAATAGCTTCTTCAGGCTGTTCACTTTTATCATCTAATTGATGTTGTTCAGCTGGAGTAGTGGCAGGAGTAGCTTCTTCAGGCTGTTCCTGGTGCTCCGCTGTGGGTTGAATTTGTTTTTTCTTCATAAAACCTTCTCACTCAACACATTATTTATCATTTACCAGGTGGTTTTCTTCGGCTATTCTTTTGTGATGCTCCGTTGTATACGGACACGTTCTGACTTGCTTTCAGGTATCTTCTTTGGAAGGTCGACCCATAAGAAACCATTCTCATAACGGGCTTGTATACCTTCGCGGTCAATGGGAGAAAGAATGAGTACCTCGACGCGAAATGGCCCATAGCGAATTTGTGCTTCATGGTAGTACAGGTTCTCGCGTTCGGGATCATCCTGCCTTTCACCACTCACCACCAGCGCGTCTTCATAAAGGGTTACTTCGATATCTTCTTCTCTCATCCCCGCGAGTTCAATTTTTATGGTCATCATCTCAGCCGACTCGCGTATGTCAGCGAGGGGTCGCCACGTTGCCGAACGTTGCAGAATGGATTGATGACTTTGCCGCAAGGCATCATGTAATAATTGACGGTAGTGACGCTCCAGCTGTTGCTGTGATCCATCTGTATAACGATACGTCACATACCGATAACGTATGCGCATAGTTTGTTACCTCTAAATTGTACCATCAGGTTGCTCATTATATGAAAAGGGAGAGTGACGGGGGATAAGCTATGTATAGCCAGGGCCGCGCTCGCCCAATCCCGAAGGACATGAAGGATAGATAACCTTCTAATGAAAAAGGCAAAAGGTACAAAGTACAGGTGTTTTGCTCTTTGACCTTTGCCTTTTGTCGTAAATGCACTTGTAAAGAGGAGGGAAATGTTCACACTATAGGCAAATCTTTTTCTCCATCAGCAAGAGCTTTCTGACATTCTGGGCAGAGATATTCAAACTCAGAATTGCTATCTGAAAGCACATCACTCTGGATGACACGAGCGTAGCGTAATCGTGTTGCCTTGTTGCATCGTGCACATGTAACATATGTTTCCGAGATGGCGGTACGTCGGGTTCCAAGCACATCTTCCTGCATGTCCGACACCTGCCTTTCTTTTCGTTTCAGTAATTTCTAACAGCTAGTAGAATAAGACCTAAAGTAGCAAGTTCACAAAAGACGGAGGACGAAATAGATAGCACACAGAAGATCACCTTCTATGGCCCTGCCCCTATTGATTATGGCACGTCAACCGGGAAATTGCAAGTGAGTTTGACGAGTTCCATGGACTTGTGCTACTATATTTTTGTATTCATCAACGGTACCTTTTCCACCTGGTACCTGAACAAACCGCTGTATTTAGAGTGCGTGATTGCTATGGACGGCTGTTGAGGCCGCCCCTACAAGAGGGCAACAATACTATGCTCACGCAAGGGATCAAACGCTGGCTAAGCAAGCTGTTCGGGTGGTGGCCTTGGAAGAAAACCACAGAGCAAGAGTATGCTCAATTAGAGCGTCCTTTAAACAAAGGTGTCACACAGGAGTCTATGTTATGGTCAGCCAGTGATGGAGTAACGCCCCATTCTGGTGTCGCTCCCCTCATTCTCGGACAAAATGAAAGCAGCCAGACAAGTCTTTCAACCATCGATGAGTGGCCGGAGCGTGTCGTACAGTCATCACCTCCATCCCCCGTGCCTTCGCCATCTCCGGCGGTCGATAAGGTTGATCCCCCGCAACCACCCACGCTGCAGCCACCGCAGTCGATTGATTCTTCTGTATCTGCTGTAGAAAGCGGTTCCGCAAATGCTGAGTTAGTATTTGATCCACCACCACCACCGACACCGGAGCAGAAATTGGATTTTCTGCATTATCTTGTCAAGCAAGGCATCGTGAATGAAGGCTTCGCCGAGGGACAGGTACCAGAGCAGTATAAGAAAAATACATGAGGCAAACAGGGAGGAAGGTGATCCTATGTGAGATCACCTTCCTCCCAGCTTGCTTCGTTCTTTAGCTACTCGACGGTGCTGTATCCTTGTGATCTCGCCTCATCCTCGGAGACAAAATAGACAAGCTCCAGACCGTCATCGAGCGTTACCTCGATGGGATAGTAGCGTTTTGTACCCACAACACCGACAAAAGCTGCATCGGCAGGCGCCTCGAGATCACCTGTATCCACGTCAACGACCTCTACAGTCGCTACAACGGCTCCTTCGTTGTCCATGTAGACAATTTCACCCGTGGGCTTTCCTTGCTCCCCTTGGCGCTCCCAACTGCCATTTTCCCAACCGCGATCTTGTGATAGCTCAAATTGCTGCCCTGCCTCTAATTCGTGGCGTTCCATCCGTTTGCGTATCAAGAGATAGGTAACAACAGTAGCGGTCACCATACCGACGCTGAAACCAAAGATTGTCCAGAGGGTACTGTTCCTTTTACGGTGTGGTTGCAGCATCTGGTTGCTGCGCTCAGCGAGGTCGCGGCTCAGTTCCTCGCTACGTTTGGCCAGCCTCCGTGTAACTTTGTTCCCACGTTTAGTGATATCGCGTGCGACCTTACTTCCACGTTTAGTGATATCACGCGTGACCTTACCTCCACGTTTAGTGATATCGCGTGTGACCTTGCTCCCAGTTTCAAGCATGTCCTGAGAAATTTTGCCACCTTGCGCTGCCACATCTTCGGCCAGGTCTTCACCGCGTTTACGTAGATCCTGGCTCCAATTTTGTGCCCACTTCTGTAACTGCTGTGCCTGCTCGCCAGCACGGCGGCGAGTTACGTACGTCAGTTCATCCAGGCGTTGCCGTGCCGAAACCTGGTCCGCAGATGATGCATTGTCCATTTCTGAACGCTTGCGGAAATAATCCATGATCGTGTTGACGACTGGAGCAACCATAGTTAGTGTGAGCAGGCTTACACGTAGCCAGCGCCCTCCAGTTGTTTCTGTGTTGGTATTGTCATGGTTCATTGACCTTCTCCTTTTCCTACATCGTGTGCTGTATCCGTTTTGTGTTCTCTAAGGTGAGCTAGCAGGTAGGACTCGTGAGGGCGACCACAAGGGATCGCCCCTACCATGGACGAACGGGCCTAGCCTCCGTGGCATAGCCTCGTGAGGGCGACCACAAGGGATCGCCCCTACCA
>CATPCK010000960.1 GCA_955652655.1 uncultured Ktedonobacteraceae bacterium
GATTGATCACCACCATGTTCGGCCACGTATGCGGCAACGGCATCCGCGGCTCCTTTGCGTATAGTATGGGCATGCTCAGCACCACGAGAACTCTGGGCCCCGTTCAGGTCCACCCCACTCATGCGCGTCGTGGCGGAGAATGGGATAAACGTTGTTGATGGATCTACTGCGTCCGTAAAGCCGTATTTCTCCTGCGCAAGGGCTACAATGGAGCGGCCTTCTGGCGTCTCATCCGACAGGCTGGAGAGCATGGCTGCCCGGGCTACCTCCCGCTCGTCTACACCCGCAAGCGGCACGAAGCGCGTCGCCTGGCGGTTGCCCAGCGTGATGGTGCCGGTCTTGTCCAGCAGCAGCACATCGACATCGCCTGCGGCCTCCACCGCGCGCCCACTCATCGCCAGCACATTGCGCTGCACCAGCCGGTCCATACCTGCAATGCCAATGGCCGAGAGCAAGCCGCCGATGGTCGTCGGGATCAAACAGACCAGCAGGGCAATCAGCGTCGTGACTGATACTGGCTGGCCCGAGTAAATGGCGAAGGGTTCGAGGGAGACCACCACCAGCACGAAGATGATGGTCAGGCTGGCGATCAGGATATTGAGCGCGATCTCGTTGGGCGTCCTCTGGCGTTTGGCCCCCTCCACCAGGGCGATCATGCGGTCCAGGAAGGTTTCACCCGGGTTGGCGCTGACCTGCACTACGATCCAGTCGGAGAGGACGCGCGTACCACCGGTCACCGCGCTGCGGTCGCCGCCGCTCTCGCGGATGACGGGGGCGGACTCCCCTGTGATGGCCGACTCGTCGACTGAGGCCACGCCCTCCACCACGTCGCCATCGCCGGGGATGACGTCCCCAGCCTCGACCAGCACCAGGTCGCCTTTGCGCAGCTCGGGTGCTGCCACCTCCTGCACTTTGCCGGTGCGATCGGGGCTGGCCAGCCGCTTCGCCATAGTGGTCGTGCGCGCCCGGCGCAGAGTCTCGGCCTGCGCCTTGCCGCGTCCTTCGGCCATGGCCTCGGCGAAGTTGGCGAAAACAACGGTGAACCACAGCCAGATGGCCACCGCCAGCACGAAGATCGTCTCGGCAACGAGCTGGTCATGCGTGAAGGTTCTGGTCGGTGTCGCAAACAGCAAGCGCACGAACTCGATAGTCGTGATCACGCTGCCGATCTCCACCACGAACATGACCGGGTTCCTGACCTGCACGCGCGGGTCGAGCTTCTTGAACGACGCGGGGATCGCGGCGCGGATGATCTTCGGGTCCCAGATCGAGGTGGCTCCCTTGCGCCGCGTCTTCCACTGTTTGACTTCTAAGGTATCCGTTGGTGTATTGGTATTGGTTTGCATCTTAGAAGGTCCTCCCGGCCTGCATGAGCAGTTGTTCAACGATCGGTCCCAGCGAGTAGGCCGGGAAGTAGGTGAGCGCGCCCACGATCAGGATCACACCGATCAAGAGCGCCACGAAGAGGGGACCCGTTGTCGGGAAGGTCCCCAGCCCGGCGGGCACCACCCGTTTCTTGACGATGGCACCGCCTAAGGCCAGGAGGGGGATGACCTCGACGAAGCGGCCGATCAGCATGGCAAAGCCCAGCGTCCAGTTGTAATAGGGTGTATTGCCGTTGAGCCCGGCGAAGGCCGAGCCGTTGTTGCCGTTGGCGGAGGTGAAAGCGTACAGCACGTCCGTGAGCCCGTGCGGCCCCAAATTGCCAGCGCCTGTCGTGAGCCCGGCCAGGCCCTGGGGGAGCGCTATGGCGACGGCGGTAAAGCCAAGGATCACCAGGGGCGAGACCAGCAGGGCCAGCACGGCCATCATGATCTCCTTGCGTTCGATCTTCTTGCCCAGGTACTCAGGCGTTCTTCCCACCATCAGGCCCGCGATGAAGACCGCGATGATGGCGAACATCAGCATGCTGTAGAGGCCTGCGCCGACGCCTCCAAAGATGATCTCTCCCAGCGCGATGTTGGTGATCAGCACCAGGCCGCCCAGGGGCGTATAGCTATCGTGGAAGCTCATGACGGTGCCCGTCGAGGTGGCGGTCGTGGTCACTTCCTGGAGCGACGAGACGGTGATGCCGTAGCGCACCTCCTTGCCCTCCATATTGCCACCCGCCTGCGTATCACTCACGACCTGATTGGCGCCCACTTTTGTGAGCAGCGGATTGCCGGTTTGTTCGGCGGGAATGACGACTGCCAGGCCGATCACGAAGAGGATGGCCGAGGCAATCCACAGCACCCAACCCTGCTTCGTGTTGCCCACCCACTTGCCGAACATGTAGAACAGACCGGCCCCGAGGGTGATCTCGCAGAGAATGATCAGCATGGCGGTGAAGGCATTGGGGTTCTCAAAGGGGTGGGACGCGTTGACGTTGAAGAAGCCACCGCCGTTGGTTCCCAGGTCTTTGATGATTTCCATCGAGGCGACCGGCCCCTGGGCGATCATCTGCGTCTGCCCGTTGAGGGTATGCACCACCGTGTAGGGATTGAAATTCTGGATCATGCCCTGCGAGACGAAGATCAGCGCGCCCACAAGACAGACAGGCAGCAGGATGTAGAGCGTGCAGCGGACGAGATCCACCCAGAAATTGCCGAGCGCCTGCGCGCTGCGGCGGGCCAGTCCACGCACCAGCGCCACCGCCAGCGCAATACCGGCAGCCGCGGAGACGAACTGGTGAAAGGCCAGGCCGGCCATCTGGGTCAGGTAGCTCATTGTCGTCTCGCCGGCGTAGTTCTGCCAGTTGGTGTTGGTGGTGAAACTGGAGGCGGTATTGAAGGCCAGCTGCAGCTCGACATTCGGGATGCCCTGCGGGTTGAAGAGCGGCCCGTGCCACTGCTGGGTGCGCTCGATCAGATACAGCAGCAGCATGCCCACCAGGCTGAAGACCAGCACGGAGACCGCGTAGACGAGCCACTTCTGCTCCTCCTCCGGGTCGATGCCGGAGAGCCGATAAAACAGGCGCTCGACGGGAACGAAGACCGGCGAGAGCCAGGTGCGCTCCCCATTGAAGACCTTGTACAGGTACAGGCCGACCGGCCTGGTCAGCAGCAGCACGATGACCAGAAAGATCAGCACCTGCAAGGCACTATTGAGTGTTACAGGCATAGGTTTTCCCTCTCTTCACGTTATTGAATGTATGGATGACAATACGCAGAAGACAACGTTAAAATTTCTCAGGCATGAGCAGCGCGAGAAAGAGATAGATGAGCACACCCAGCGTGACGATGCCCACCAGGATGTATTCCAGCGGAGTATTCATAC
>CATPCK010000961.1 GCA_955652655.1 uncultured Ktedonobacteraceae bacterium
TCTTCAGCGTGGTGAGCGTGGCGCTGGAGACTCTCCTGGGGTTTGGCGTCGCTTTACTGATGAATCAAATGTTTCCAGGTCGCGGCCTGGTGCGCACGGCCATTCTTATTCCTTTCGCATTCCCAACCATTGTCTCCGGATCAATCTGGTTATTGATGTTTAACGCCCAAAACGGCGTCCTTACCTACCTGATGCAGGCAACGCATCTCCTGGCACCGGGAGATTCCTTACTACGCACTCCCGGTGGCCTGGTTACCGCCGCGATCATCATCGATGTCTGGAAAACAACGCCATTTATGGCGCTCCTGTTGCTGGCTGGCCTGCAAGTCATTCCTGGCGAGCTCTACGAGGCTGCAGGCGTGGATGGCAGTAATCGCTGGCAGCAGTTCTGGACGATCACCTTGCCCATGCTCAGAAGTGCGCTTTTGATTGCCCTCATGTTCCGTCTACTGGACGCTCTGCGAGCTTTTGACCTGTTCTATATTCTCACCGGTGGCGGGCGCGAGATTCAGACAATGGCGCTGTACTCGTACGCCTTTATGTTTCAGGGTACGACCGTAGACTTCGCTCCTGGAGTTGCAGCCGCTGTAATACTCTTTATTATCTGTGCCGTCGTTGGTATTGTTATAGTCTCGATGACGCGTCTGAGCCAGAACTAGTACACGTCGTCAGCAAGGGAGGTATATTATGGCAGTACGAGAACAAACCGTCCCCTCGGCACGGGCAAGGGCAGCCGAAACAACACCCAGGCGACGAGTGAAGTGGGGAGTAATTGGTCGCTATATTGCGGTGATTGTCGTGCTTGTCATCGCCCTTGGCCCATTCTATTGGACAGCGATCACTTCGATCAAGGTCGACGCAGAAATCAACACGTCGCCGCCTACCCTCATCCCCCATTCGTTCACCACGCAGAGCTATGTTAATGCCTTCTTAAGCGTTCAGCCAGCTTTTGCGAAAGATCTGTTGAATAGCACGATTGTGGCGATTTTGACGACCATCCTGGCTTTGATCTTCGGTTCGATCTGCGCTTATGCCATCGCACGCACAAAATTCGTGGGGAAAGGAGGCGTCCTGGCAATTGTCCTCTCGGTGCAGATGTTCCCGCTCATCGCGCTGGTAGGGCCGCTCTATGTATTTTTTACCGGTCCCTTCAATGTCTACAACACGTATGTCGCGCTGATCATCCCCTACCTGGTCATTGCCTTGCCCGTCACCGTGTACTTCTTGACGTCGTTTTTCCGTGATTTACCCCCGGACCTTGAAGAAGCTGCATTAGTTGACGGGACCACGCGCCTTGGAGCTTTGTGGCGCATCGTGTTGCCGCTGACCGCACCAGGAGTCTTTACCACCGCGATTCTTTCGTTCATCACCGTCTGGAACGACTTCCTTTTCGGGTTGACCATGACCGCGGACTCAAATGCGCAGACGGTGACGGTAGCTATTCCACTCTTTAACGGAGAGCACCAGATTCAGTTTGGAGAGGTCTCTGCCGCCGCCATCATCGTGACCATTCCACTTGTGATCATGGTGCTGTTCTTGCAGCGCCGCATTGTCTCCGGTCTAACGGCCGGTGCAGTCAAAGGCTAATAACCGGCAACCTGGAATGTAATTCTATGTGAGAGTGCTGCATTGGCCGCTCAGCCGCCGCCAATGCAGCACTCTCCTTCTTTCCACCTCCATTTCCTGCACCCATTTGTTGCTATTACTCTGTTAGCCAGCAACGTTGACACCATCTTTTCCAGGCAGGTACAATAGGATTGCCCTGATACTGCGTAGGCTCTACTATTTCCCCTACGCTCCATATAGACAAAGATGAGGCAAACAACAATGAAGATTTACGTCTGCATAAAACAGATACCCGACCCTAACACCGTCGTTAGCAAGCTCGACCCTAATACTAAGCGGCTCGTGCGCAGCGGTGTCTCACTTGTTCTCGACCCGGGTGACGAAAGTACGATCTCAGCGGCTATCAAACTTCGCGATACCGTCGGCAACAGCGAAGTAGTCGCTGTGAGCATGGGTCCCACCAGCGCGCAGGAAGCTATGCGCCGCGCTCTGGCCATGGGCGTGGATCGCGCCATCCTCGTGACGGACCCTGCCCTTGCTGGCTCAGATGCCCTCGGCACAGCTCGCGTGCTGGCAGCTATCTTGAAAAACGAGGCTCCGGACCTGGTCTTCTGCTCAACCGAGAGTACCGATGGCTATACAGGTATGGTCCCCGGCGGCATCGCGGAATTTCTTAACCTGCCACAACTGACTTTTGCTCGCGAGATAAACGTTGAGGGCGCCAAAGCCATTATCAAACGCGTTACACTGACAGGCTATCAAACCGTCGAATGCCCCCTCCCAGCTGTGGTAACCATCGCTAGCGGCTCGTTCGAGGCTATTTACCCCACAATGAAGGGTATCATGGGCGCGAAGAAGAAACCCTTTACACAGTTGACCCTGGCTGACCTCGGCATTGACCCATCACATCTCGGTGAGGCAGGCGCACGTGAACGCATTGTGACTGTAGGAAAAGCCGAAGCACGAGCGGCAGGACAGGTCATCAAAGACGATGGCAACTCTGCCCAGGCTATCGCAGACTTTTTGCAGCGATACCAGTTGCTCTAGGAGAAAAGATCCATGTCAAAAACTATTTGGGTTCTCATTGAAATCGAAGATGGCAAAGCCGCCCGTTCATCTCTTGAGGTACTCGGGAAGGCTGCGCAACTGGGCCGTGCCGAAGCCATCGTCCTGGGTTCCGCTGCCGCGCAGGTCGCTTCAACGCTGGGTGAATATGGTGCGGAAAAGGTCTATGTTCACGCGGATGCCACTTACGACAACTATCTGACGCTCCCCGCTGTAGACAGCATCAGTGAGCTGCTTAAACAACACCAGCCCGCCCTGCTGCTGCTTGCTACGACATATGACCTGCGCGACATCGCCGCGCGCCTGAATGTACGCAACAATATGGGCCTGATCACTGACGCCACCGACCTGGCCTTCGATGGCGATACCCTTCAGGTCACCGTTCCCTGGGGTGGCGAAAACGTTGTTACCGCGACTCTCCCACAGCAGGGCACCGGCATCGTGCTTACTCGCCCCAAGGCCTTTGGCGTAGAACAATTTGCTGGCAGAACTGCTGAGATCGAGACCCTCAACCCATCGCTCAATGCCGAATCACAGAAGATCAAGATTCTCGACCGCGTCAAATTACCCAGCGAAGGACCTGCGCTCGAAGACGCCAGCGTCATAGTAAGCGGTGGTCGCGGTCTTGGTAAAGCCGAGAATTTCCATCTCGTTGAGGAACTTGCCACCGCACTGGGCGGCGCCGCAGGTGCCACTCGCGCCATAGTCGACGCCGGCTGGTTGCCCTATAGCTACCAGGTTGGTCAGACCGGCAAGACCGTAAAGCCAACGCTCTACGTCGCCTGTGGTATCAGCGGAGCTATTCAGCACCTCGCGGGCATGAAAGGCTCCAAGTATATCGTGGCCATCAATAAAGATGAGCACGCGCCGATCTTCTCTGTCGCGGATCTGGGTGTCGTTGGAGACGCCCTCACTATTCTCCCGCAGCTCACGCAAGAAGTGAAGCGGCGCAAAGCCCACTAAACAAACCTCGTGCCGTGCCCTTTACCTGGGGACACGGCACACGCTGATGATCGCGGGCGCGATGGTTTGCGCCCCTACTAGGAGGTATTTGTATGACACCCCCCGTGATCTCGCCAACTGGTGGATGGATCGGCACAACAATTTTTGTGCTCCTCTTTTTGGCAGCACTCATTCTCTTCGGACTCCGCGTAGGCGAACTGATCACGCTACTCGCCAAAGCCCGGCGCGAAGATCGTACCGACCACATAGACGACCGTATTGGTGAATTCTTCCTGGTTGTCCTCGGTCAGAGCGGCGTGCTGCGCGATCCCATCCCTGGCATCGCCCATTTCTTTACGTTCTGGGGTTTCATCGTTATTCAGTTCGGTCTGCTCAATCTGATTTTTGGAGCATTTAACGGCACACTACCGCTCCTGGGCGATAATCACGCCTTTGCTATTGTCCTGGATGCATTCATCATATTTGTCTTTATAGCTCTGCTCCTCTTTGCCTTTCGCCGTGCCGTCCTCCGGCCCAAACAGCTGTCCAGCTTCTTACACGGCCCCTGGGATGGCTACATCATCCTGGGACTGATTATGGCCGTCATCGTCACCCTCGCCCTGGTCGAAGGCTTTCAGTACGCCGCTTACGCTGCTGCCCACGGTGTAGCAGCCGCCAACACTAGCGGCGCCTGGACACCCATCGGTACATGGCTCTACCCATTGTTCAGCGGCCTGGATGCCAATACCGCCACCATCCTGTACCGCGTCTTCTGGTGGCTCCATATCGTTACCTTCCTGTTCTTCCTCATCTACCTGCCCCGTTCCAAGCACCTGCACTTGATGGCGACCCCGTTCAATGTCTTCTTCCGCAACTACGGCCCCAAGGGTGCGCTGCCTCTGCTGGAAAACATCGAGGAACGCGATGACTACGGCGTCTCCAAACCAGAACAGTTCACCTGGAAGCAGTTACTTGACGGCTATGCCTGCACCGAGTGCGGCCGCTGCAATACGGTCTGTCCCGCCACCAACACCGGCAAACCACTCTTTCCCAAGGAAATCATCCTCGGCGTCAAAGAAGCGCTCTTTGTGCAGAGCGATGAAATTCTGGGAGTGAATTCGCTCTATAACAGGTTGGGTGTCGCGGGAGTCAGAGTCGATAAAACAAAAGATGAGGTTGAGGCACACCACGAGCCAATGGTTGGCGGCATCATTTCCAACGATGCTTTGTGGGCCTGCACCACCTGCCGCGCCTGCATGGAGATATGCCCTGTCTCCATCGAGCATGTGCCGAAGATCGTCGATATGCGCCGCCACCTGGTCATGGAAGAAAGCGAATTCCCCTCGGAGGTGACCTCGCTCTTCAATAATATCGAGCGCAACGCGAATCCCTGGGAAATAAGCAACGATAAACGGGCCGAGTGGGCCGCCGACCTCGGCGTACCCCTGATGTCGGAAAATCCCGCTGCCGATGTTCTCTACTGGGTTGGTTGCATGGGCTCCTTTGATAGGCGTAACCAGAAGGTAGCAACCTCCGTGGCGAAAGTGCTGCTGGCCGCAGGCGTCAACTTCGCCATCCTGGGACCCGAAGAGTCCTGTACGGGCGACCCTGCGCGACGTATCGGCAACGAATATCTCTGGCAGATGATGGCCCAGCAGAACATCGAGGTGCTCGATGGCTACGGATTCAACACCTCCGCTAACCATAATGGCAGCAGGCACAATGGCCACAGCAACGGTTCTACTAGCGTGGCCGCGAAGCACCGCACCATTATCACTGCCTGCCCGCACTGCTTCAACACGATTCGAAACGAGTACCCGCAGCTTGGTGGCAACTACGAGGTAGTGCATCACACCGTCTTCATCGACAAGCTTTTAAACGACGAGAAGATCAAGCTTCCCGCAGGCTTCGATCAGCGCAAGCTCACCTATCACGATCCCTGCTACATCGGTCGCTACAACGATGTCTACGATGAGCCGCGCCACGTCCTTAACGTCCTCAACAGTAACGGCGTCACAGAGATGAAACACCATCGCAACAAGAGCTTCTGTTGCGGCGGCGGTGGTGGCCGCGCCTGGATGGAGGAAAAGATCGGCAAGCGCGTCAATCAAACTCGTGTGAACGAAGCCCTGGAAACGGGCGCCGATGTGCTCGCCGCTGCCTGCCCCTTCTGCATCACTATGTTTGATGATGGCCTGAAGGGCGTGGAAGCCGAGGATAAAATGAAAATCGAAGATATCGCCGAAATCGTCGCACGGGCGATAGAGTAATTACAGCGCGAAAAGCCGGCCTCCTTGCGAATGCAAGGAGGCCGGCTTTTCGCGCTGAAAACAACTACAACTCAATTTCATAAATGAAGTCATACTGAGTGGCGTCACCAAAGTGATCGTGTAAAATCATCTGGCCACGAGCCTCTTTAAAAGCACCTGTACCACCAGTAATAGCGAGGGTCGTATCGGTACCATTATCATTATATGGTCCCTCCACCGTTATCTGTCCTCCGGCGAGAAAAACTGTCCAGAAGCACTCCCATACCCCTGTCCCTTTTCCTGTAACCGTACGAACACAGTTCCCATTATCATGGCCAACCTGCTTCTTGTCGGCTACATCATAAACAAAGTTATGGAAGGCTAGTTGATCACCCAAAGAGTCACCCTTCGGCGGCACATCCCCAATAGTGTCTGTAACCGCGTGTTCGATAACATGAATAGTAATTTCTTTTTTGCCATTTGCTTGAGCGGCAAACACCCCCGTGTTTAGCACAAACATAGCAACAACAAGCCCGAGGACGACCAGGGAAATAACGCCGGTGGGAATAAGAGACTTCTTCATCTTTGTGACATCTCCTTTGAAGAAAAATAAGAGGAAGCAGGCCAGCACATATCAGTTTGCCTGTCCTTTTACTGAAGTATACGAATACCTCATCAGCTTGTCAAATTCCAGCGTAGGGACCCGATTATACAGTTTCAAAAAATAATGTGGATTATCGAAGAAGCCCTAGCAGCGTACAGGCCGGTTTCATAATCCGTATTAATTTTTGAAAGTGCATGATCGCGTCCCGCACGGCGCGGTGAGGGGCCTCCCTTTATTCCTGCTACTTCAATAAATCGCGCGCAATAACCAACCGCTGAATCTGATTCGTTCCCTCATAAATCTGCGTAATCTTCGCGTCACGCATCATCCTCTCGGCAGGGTACTCCTTCATATAACCGTAACCGCCCAGAATCTGGATAGCATCATTGGTCACCTCCATCGCCCGGTCCGAAGCATACATCTTCGCCATTGCCGAGTAGCGCCCAAAATGCTCCTCGCCGCGATCAACCATCTCGGCGGCATTATAGACCAGCAACCGCGACGCCTCAACCTTCGTCGCCATATCCGCCAGCATAAATTGAATCCCCTGGTTCTCAGCAATAGGCTTGTCAAACTGCACGCGCTGTTTAGCATACGCTACCGCCAGGTCAAGCGCCCCCTGCGCAATACCCAGCGCCTGCGCGCCAATCCCAATGCGCGTCTGATCCAGCGTCGACAACGCGATCTTAAAGCCTTCACCTTCTCGCCCCAACAAATTCTCAGTGGGCACTTCACAGTCCGTGAAAATCAATTCGGCAGTTTGCGAACCCTTGATACCCATTTTTTCCTCGATCCGTCCCACGGCAAACCCGGGAAAATCCCTCTCCACAATAAAAGCGCTGATCCCACGTGTGCCAACCTGCGGGTCCGTAATAGCAAAAATCGAGTTGACCTGCGCCAGACCGCCATTTGTAATAAAGCGTTTCGAGCCGTTAAGAATATACGTATCTCCCTTGCGCACAGCCCTTGTCTGCATCGCTGCTGCATCGGATCCCGAACCGGCCTCCGTCAAACCAAAAGCAGCCGTCCACTCCCCGCTCGCCAGGCGGGGAATATACTTGCGCTTCTGCTGCTCGTTCCCCGCTAACAAAATAGGCATCGCGCCAAGTTGCTGCACCGCCAGGATTAAAGACGTCGTAGCACAATGGCGCGAGAGTTCCTCGATCGCCATCACCACTGCCAGTTCGCTGGCCCCAATTCCGCCATACTCCGTTGGAAAAGGCATCGCCAGGATATCCTGTTGCGCCAATAACTCCTTCAAATCCCAGGGAAACTCGCCCGTATGATCAATCTCAGCCGCACGTGGTGCCACCCGTTCCAGCGCCAGCTCGCGAATCGCCTCAATCAATGCCTTCTCGTCTTCAGTTATATGGGCTATAGCCATGGAAAATGCTCCTTCGTCATCCTCACCAATGAGAAATACAAACAGCCTACAGTGGAGTATATCACACGCAAACCCCTCTCCAACGCACGTGGATCGGGCTCTGCCCTCTTTTTCCGAGGAGGTTCAAGCACAAAATTGCATTTCCGCGCCGAAGGCCAGGGCAAACCACTGGTGCTATCGGTGACAGGTGATGAGCGGCATGATACAATTACTGACGAACTCTTGATGTAAGCAATTTCTATCAAAACGGCGTGGGGGAAAGGCCAGCTATGGCAGCACCCTCGCCAGTGGGCGATGACAAAGGACACACGGCTCAGCATATTTGATTGGAATGCCCTGTCAATACCATGCGAGTTGGGCAGAGCAACCACTGTGAGGACACCGATGCAATACCTCCATCCTGTTAACACAGTAGAGTTATTTCCTGAAGAGCGCCTGGCTCTCTTACAGTTGCTCAATGCTCTTCCTGATGAGCAGTGGGCGAACCCCACCGTGTGTCCTGGCTGGTCTGTACATGACGTGGCCTTGCATCTGCTGGGAGACGATATTGGCATTATCTCGGTCAGACGGGACGGTTATAGGGAGCCCCGTGCTCCGGCGGACCTGGACCTGTCGCAATGGGTTAATATAGTTGCGTTTATCAATCAGCGCAATGAGCAATGGGTCCAAGCCATGCGGCGCACTAGTCCGCGCTTGCTCTGTGAGTTCTTGCAGATGACCGGCGCGGCCATTGCGCGCCATTTTGCCCAGCTCGATCAGTTTGCACTCGGGGTGCCCGTTCATTGGGCAGGTCCTGATCCCGCTCCCATCTGGCTTGACACCGCACGTGAATATACCGAGCGCTGGGTGCATCAGCAGCATATCCGTGACGCGGTCGAGCAGCCTGGGCTGAAAGAACGCCGCTGGTTTGCCCCTGTACTGGAAACCTTCGTGTATGCCTTGCCCCAGGCGCTGCGTCAAGTCAGATCGCCCCTGGGCACAACGGTACAACTCGTCGTGACAGGGGACGCGGGCGGTACCTGGTCAGCAGCCCGAACTGATCAAGCCTGGGCACTCTCAACAGAAGCTGCGCGAGAGCCAGATGCCAGGGTGACGATGGACCAGGAAATTGCCTGGCGTTTGTTCACCAAAGGGCTCACTAGAGATGAAGCCTTACCGCACATCGGGCTAGAGGGCAATAGAGCGTTAATCGATAAGGTGCTCAACATGGTGTCAATCATCGCCTGAGGGAGCCCAGGTATTGGGCAACATAGCTGGCTAGTCTCCCCTTTGATCTCCGTGTACGAAAGTGTCACGCCAACCCTAAGATTTGCGTATCAAGAGTGATAGGGTACGCAATACAAACAAAAGCAGGAGATCTTGTTCGTCCGCCTGGCAAAATATGGATGTTTACTGAGAATAAAGCTTCTTTGATAAAGAATAGCTATGGTAACCAAAACACAAGCGAAGCACGCACACACAAAGCAGAATAACCATAGACCAGTTATACCAACCATCAAAAAGGACATTAAAACCTTAGGGATGTTCTGGATCAAATTCAATAATGACTGGTCGTGGAACCATGCCGCAGGGCTGGCCTATAATTTAATGCTGTCAATGTTTCCCCTTGTCATTGCTTTGCTGGCCATCCTCGGGTTTGCTCTGGGTCGACTTGATCCAGCTGCATATAACCAGGTGATTAACCAGATCGAACAGATCTTTCCGGCCGCCACGTCATCAGAAAGTATCATCAAACCTGCCCTTGAGCATCTCGCCAAAAATTCTGGGTTCCTGGCCATTTTTGCTCTTGTTTTAGCGATCTTTAACGGCTCACGCCTCTTCCTATTCATTGAAGGGTGCCTGGATATCATTTATCACGTGCGGCCGCGGGGCATTATAGCTCAAAATGTCGTGGCCATCATCATGCTGTTGCTGTTTATCGTACTCATCCCGCTTGCGATATTTGCCTCGGCCATTCCTGCCTTTATCGTCTCTTTTCTACCACAGGCTCCCTTGAACCAGATCCCTGTCAAAGCTATCCTCTTGAGTATCAGCGGTATTGTAGGTGGGTTAATCGCCGGGTATATTTTGTTTCAGGCCATCTATATGATCGTTCCGAACCAAAAAATCAGTTTCCGGCACAGTTGGCCCGGAGCAGTAGTTGCAGCAGTACTCCTCGAATTATATCTTGCGCTCTTTCCATTGTACGTGACATACTTCCTGGGAAGTTTCGCTGGGGCCTTAGGTCTTCTTATCCTCCTGATCTTCTTTTACTATTTTGCCATGATTCTGTTTTTAGGTGCTGAAGTCAATGCTTTCTTTGCTGAAGGCGTTCGGAATACGCCATATGATCTGGCCACATTAGTCCATCTCGTGACAAGCCATCTTCCAACCAGCGAAAAGGATGTAGAGGAACA
>CATPCK010000962.1 GCA_955652655.1 uncultured Ktedonobacteraceae bacterium
ATGATGGATATGTCGGTAACCTTTGCATCCGTTTTTGGCACTTCTCAACTAGAAGGTCTGTTTTTTGAAGAGGCTCAAGCTATGAGAGAATTACCTGTATCTATATCTAGAGGTAGTCTTCTCGTCGTACAATTCCCATCACCTTCTCCCCCTTGAGGAAGTGTTTGACGTTTTCGGCTGCCTGCCGTGCCGCGTCTAATAAGATATTGGAAACCACGGCTGAATTATGCGGGGATCCCAGCACATTGGGCAGTTCGAGAAAGGGATAGTCCATGCGAAATGTCCCATGGAGGAACGGTTCTATCCACCAGGCATCGATGCCAGCCATAAAGGTTGGGTGGCTCTTCAAATGGGTGTAGAGCGCCTCCTCATCAATAATGGCACCACGGGCGACATTCACCAGAAGGGCATCTGGCTTCATCCATGCAAGCTCCTTTTTGCCTATGAGCCCTCTGGTGGTCCTGGTGAGTGGCAACGATATGACCACCACGTCGCTGGCACGCAACACCTGCTCGACATCCTGCAGTGTGCCAATGAATTCCGTTGGCTCGGTACTTGTTCCACTTTGATTGAGCGCGTAGATGTGCATGCCAAAAGCGCGCATGAGCCTGGCAGTGGCACGCCCGATCCCCCCAAAGCCAAGGATGCCAGCCGTCGTGCCGGAGAACATACGGTTGGGTGTAAACTGATCAAATTCGCCGTTCCTGAGTTTCTGGTGTTCAATAAGCAGTCGTTTCGCCAGTGCCAGCGTCATCGCCATGACATGTTCAGCCATGGGAGCAGCATAGGCGCCAGGATTGCTAGCGACGATGATAGGTGAGGGCAACTGAGCAAACGGCATGTGGTCAGCGCCCGCAGAAATGAGCTGTATAAATTTGACATGCTGCAATCTGGGATATTCGTGAGGCAGGATTTCTCGTGGGAAGTTCCACGAGAGGAGCACGTTGGCTTCTTCCAATACCTGTTCGCGTTGCGCGGATGGGACCTCGTTGAGCAAGGTGAGCGTTGCGAGGCTTTCCAGAACCTCAAGGAACAGCGCTTTCTGCTCAGGCGAGACGTTGTAGGTGACAACGATGTTCTGATTGTCCATATTTTATCGTACCTCCGTTTGAGTGACATAGGTCTGTCGGGCGTTTTTTTTGAAAGAATAAATTGTGCTAGAAGCATAACATTTGTACGTTACTTCTCGCCAGGGCTCCGGCTCGCCAATGTCAACGGTACGCCTCGGCCTGCAGATCAAACAATTCGGCGTAGCGGCCATGCAGGGCGATCAGCTCACGGTGCGAACCACTCTCAAGGATGCTTCCGTTTTCGATCACGAAAATCCGATCCGCCAGGCGCACGGTGCTGAAGCGGTGGCTGATGAAGACGGCCGTTTTCCCCCTGGTCAACGAGCGAAAGTGCGTGAAGACCTCGTGCTCGGCCTGCGCATCGAGAGCACTGGTCGGCTCGTCGAGCACGAGAATACGGGCATCGCGCATGAATGCCCGCGCCAGCGCAATCTTCTGCCACTCGCCGCCACTCAACTGAGTGCTCTCCTTCAGGTCCTTAAACCAGCGCCCGAGCATCGTGTCGTAGCCCTGCGGGAGCCGCTCGATGACGGCGTTGGCCCCGCTCTTGCGCGCGGCGCTCATGACGAGTTCCCGCTGTTCGATCTTGTCCACACGCCCCACACCGATGTTTTCCTGCGCAGTCATGTAATAGTTCACATAATCCTGGAAGATGACGCCAACCTGCTCGCGCAGTTCCTTCAGGTCGTATTCTTTGATATTGCGGCCGCCGATCAAGATCTCGCCATCATCCGGGTCATACAGACGCGTAAGGAGTTTGACCAGCGTCGTCTTGCCCGCGCCGTTGCGCCCAACCAGAGCTATGGCCTCACCCGCGCGTATGGTGAAACTCACGTGTTTCAAGGCCGCCTGCGTCTCGGGGTCCTTCCCTGGATAGGTGAAACTGACATCCCGAAACTCTACGTCGAGCCCTTTTACCTCCACTGTTGGATCGAGTGGTCGCGGGTTCGCCGGCGGCACTATGTGGGGGGAGTATTCGAGGAACTCGAACAGCGTATTCACGTACAACGTATTCTCGTAGGTAGAGGAGATACCATTCAGCAATCCCTGGAAGTTCTGTCCCACCTGTACTGCCGTCTGGGTGTACAGGGTCAGCCCGCCAAGCGTGATGCGGCCCACGACGGCCTGCAGTGCGACATAGAGGTAAATGGCGCTATTGGCCGCTACCGTGAGACCTGACCAGGCGAAGTTGGTGAAGTAGCGGCGGAGCAGCAACTTCTTGTCCTGTTTGTACAAATGGGTAGCCAGGCGCCAGAATTTACTGGTGAAAAAGTCACCCAGATTGAAGAGTTTTATTTCTTTGTTGTACGTGTCTGTCGTCATCAGCGTAACGAAGTAGGCCATCAAGCGGCGCTCCGGCGATTGACGGCGCATGAGCTGGTAACCTCTCCACCCGTAGCGCGTACTGGAAAAGAAGGCGGGGATGGGGACAATGAGCGCCACGATGGCGAGCCACCAAGCCAGGTGCAACAGCAGGAAGATTAGAGAGAGCAAGGTTACTATGGTACGGCCCAGGTCGAAGGTTTGCGAGATCATCGTAACGGGCTGGTAGCTGGACTGGTTCGCGGCCTGGCGGATTTTATCGTACGACTCCGGATTCTCAAAAAACGCCAGGTCCAGCGTGTCGGCTTTCTTCAGGATATCCAGCTGAACGCGGTTAGATACCTGTTCCTGCAGGAGCTGTTGCGCGGTATTGCTGAACGTGCTGAGCAGGCTTGATGCCAGCGCGGCCCCCAGTTGCAAACCGACTGGTAACCAGATAGGGGTTATGCTCTGTATGCGTATCGCCCGCACCACGCTGTCGATCACCAGGCCGCTGATCGAGACGGTGATGGCGGGCATGAAGCCCTGCGCGAGACTCAAGAGTCCCAGCATCACCGTCAGTACCGCACTCGTCGACCACACCAGGCGTAAGACGCGCGGTAGGCTCGCAAACGCAGCTGGCACTTTCTTGATGCTAAATTTCTCATCCGCTCGTGAACCTGGGCCTCCTGAGGAGGAAATGATGGATCGTTTCATGGAGTAGTTTGTCTCTCTACTTTTCTCTTCAACTCGTATTTACTGGTAGTGCGCTCCGTGACGAAATCGGCTCTTACCATCTAATAAGTATGACGGTAGCTCTTCAGTCTGCTCAAAGTATACGCAAAAGATGCGGAGAATACAGTGTACCTACTACCAGTTTTCCTATCAGGTGAAACTGCCAGGGGCATACTGTCAATTCCTACAGAGGCAGCGTTCCAGTACTTGACATTTTCCGAAAAAATGAATTATCATTCAACGATCGCTAGCATTTATCAAGCATGAGGACAAACTGATGGAGCACACAGCAACCTTACCGACGGGACCCAAAGGGTTACCAATTGTAGGCAATACATTACAATTTCAGCGCGACCCGCTCACGTTTATGCGCAGGACACAGCAGCAATTTGGGCGTATGGCGCATCTGCGCCTGGGTAATGAAACGGTGGTGGCGTTTTTCCGTCCAGAGCATGTACGCTACTTTCTGATGGAGCACCCGCGCAATTTTATAAAACCCAATCTAGGCAACGGCGCTAACTTGAAGGCTTTCCTTGGCGATGGGCTGCTCACTACTGATGGCGAGTTCCACCGCCAGCAGCGGCGGCTCGTGCAACCCGCGTTTCACAAGAAGCACGTGGAAGGCTACGCGGATGTGATGGTGCAGTTTACGCAGGAGATGCTAGAAACATGGCAGGCTGGCACAGAGATTGATATGGCCCGGTCCATGCAGCAGTTGACGCTGCGCATCATTCTCAAGTCGCTCTTCAACATTGATTCTCCAGCG
>CATPCK010000963.1 GCA_955652655.1 uncultured Ktedonobacteraceae bacterium
GGGTTGTGCGGGGAGGGGACGCTTGCGTCGCCCTCCGTCCTGGTCGTGTGAACTCCTGCCTCCGCCTCCCAGGGCGACGCAAGCGTCCCCTCCCCACATCCACACCACTCCCGCCCCTACAGAACGCCCCATCCTTTCTCGTTTTTCCCGTCCTTGTTTCTTCACTTGACACCTCCCCGGGCGCGATCAATCGCGCCCCCACATTTCACCACACACGCCATACATGGACATCATTATCACTTGCCGATGCAATAAACTCGCCATCAGGCGACCAATCGAGCGTACGCACCCACCTGGTATGACCCTTGTATATCGCGCTAAGCTCACCTGTCATACTATTCCAGACCTGTACAGTAGCATCATCACTCCCAGAGGCTATGTTCAAATCTCCAGGTGACCATCCCACAGCCTTCACGGAGCCATGATGTCCATCATAAAAACAAAGAACGTTGCCTGTAGCAGCATCCCACGCCATCACAGTTGTGTCCTGGCCACCCGAGACAATAGACTTCCCATCTGGTGACCACGCGACAGTGTAGATAGGGCCAGCATGCCAATCATAAATCAAGATATCGTGACCTGCGATGGCCTCCCAGACCTGCACTGTACCATCAAAATTGGCCGCTGCGATACGTGAACCATCAGGCGACCACCGCGCAGCGAAATTTCGGTATTGTCCACCATGTATATACCGTACCTGCCCTGTGACAGCATCCCAGACCTGTACCGTACTGTCACCAAAATCTCCCCCGGAGACGATAGACCTTCCGTCCGGCGACCAGGCCACGCTGCGTACAAAGCGACGATGCCCATGGTAGACAACGATTTCTTCACCGCTAAAAGCGTCCCACACCCGCACTGTGCCACCTGTATCCCCTGAAGCGAGCCGCCGCCCATTGGGCGACCAGGCGACAGAAAGCAGGCTATAGGAATGCCCGCGATAGGTATATTCGCATGTCCCGGTCGCGACATTCCAGACGCGCACAGTGGTATCTCGTGAAGCGGAAGCGATATAGTGACCACCGGGTGACCAGGCCACGGCAAATATGTTGTCGCTGTGGCCATGGATCAAGCGTGTTCCTGACATGGTCAATGCTCTTTGGGGCCTTCTATCAGCAGATTGATCGCGTGGGGCAGAACGGGGAGAATGCATTCCAGGCACTCTTGTACTGCTTTAGGGCTGCCTGGCATGTTGATAATCAATGTGTGCCCTCGCGTTCCCGCGACACCTCGCGAAAGCATGCCAAAGGGAGTATGCTGGAGGCTGACGGCGCGCATAGCTTCGGCTATACCCGGAGCTTCACGTTCAATGACCGTCTTTGTCGCTTCTGGCGTCACATCGCGCGGCGCCAGCCCCGTGCCACCCGTTGTGAGAATGAGGTTCACCTGCTTTTCATCACTCCATTCACGCAGCGTCGCCTCGATCTGCTCGCGCTCGTCGGGAATGATGGCTCCTACGCTTATGACCGCCTCCGGCAACTGCGTGACCATAGCGCGAATACGTTCGCCGCTGGTATCTTCCCTGGCGCCTTTTGCGCCACTATCGCTGATAGTAAGTACACCAATACTGATCATCATTGCTATCCTTGCGGCGTCAATTCACGCATAATCGCCCCAATCTGTCTCCGCGAACCGTAGAGCCAGACCGTATATTCAGCAGGCAAAATCTCCACGTTCACCTGGCATTGCATTTCTGAGGCAAACTTCCTGGCGATATCCAGCAACTGCCCACGTTCAGCTTCCCGGTGACTATGCGTTCTCAGAGCAAGCCTCCCCAACCGCTCCTGCTGGCTTAACGACGCATTGATGAGCTCATGCAATTGATCAAGGCCGAAGACGACATGCAGAGGTGGAGCGCTGGCCTCTTTACGCTGCTTTCTCTCACCAGTAATGACGCCCTTACCATGGTCTGCGCGGCGCGTCTTTTCCTCGTGAGGGAAGCGGTAATTGACTTCTATCCCCACCTCTTGATGTACCGAACGTAGTTTCTCCAGCGTCAATTGTCGCGCCTCTTCTGAAATGTCGGAGGAAGGATCAACGTAGACCAGCAGGGCATGTTCGGGATCAGAGTAGATGAAGGGGCGAGCGTGGGTAGCTCGCCTGCCACAGTTTGGACAGGTGGAGACATTCAGCACACCAGCCAGCACAGCATAGCGCAACTGCGGATCCTGCCTGGTATTCACATATTCATAAATCCTGCTATGAAACACCATGCCACAGGGACAGGTAATCACGTATTTCGTTGAGTGAGACATAGACACTCTCTAGGACAAAACATTCAGTCAGATAATAGATTCGCTAAGACAAGTATAACATATAAGGCCCTTCAATCGAGCCTCCCCTCAAGGACTATACACCGAATTGGCTCCTCATCTTCTCCTGCCCTTGCTCGCAGCCTTCGTCGAAAACGTAAAATTCATTCCCTGCCGCTCAACAAATTCCTGGAAATAGGCGTAAAATTCCCGGCGATCCTGCATCGAAATGACCGATACGGCATCAGCTGTCTCTATGGCATAGGGATAGCCGCTTCCTCCGGCGATCACTTCGGCGCGCACAACATCCAGCACTGGCTCCAGTACACCATCATCGAGCATCCAGCGCGGGAACTCCAGGCGCGCGGGAGGATGAGGTGACGATGTCTGCAGGTAACAGAACGCCACGCTTTCTCGATATGACCCATAGCCTTCGAGAACATCGCCGCGCGCACAGATCATCGCTGGTGTACGATCCCCCCAGCGTAACCGTCCCTGCCACAGCAGCGCGTCATGAATCCTTTTTGTCTCGCGCAACACCGGTTGATCTTGCATCGCATCAAGCCGCCTCAGCATCGTGATGACATCACGCGCATAGCTCGTATTGACGAAACCGATTAATGGCACTCGCTGCTCCTCCGAAGTGCGCAGCAGTGAAACAGCCGAAGCAATATAGCGCTCACGATAAGGACTGGGCATCGTCAGGGCGAACGAGACCACCAGCGAACCATCGAAAAAGACAACCGGGCTGTGGGCCGGCTCTCCCTTGCGCCGCGCATAGCCATACTGCTCCATCTGGTTACAGAGCGTCTCGACCTCCAACATATAGCGGCGCAGGGTTACCTGCATTTCGGAGTATGGATAGCTGTCAGGGTCGCTGCTCTCACTCTTCGACTCCTCCATAATCTCCTCGGGCGAGAGCACTTCCAGGCGCACATCCTTTGTATATGGCCGCCCATGGGCATGGGGATTGGCAAAGAAGCCGACCTGTATCAAGGCCACAGGGATAGAGGCATCGCGCCAGGGCTGCAACTGGCTGCCATCGACGGCCAGGGTGGTGATTCCCTCGATGCATTCAGCCCACTGGCGCGCCTGTTCATGATTGGCAAACTCGCGTCCAAAGGGGTAAATGGGGGACTCATTTGCAGCCTCTTTGTCTACGGAGGCCAGCCAGCGGTCAAATTCAATACTGGGGCGGGCGCCCGCGGCTAAACGGCTCCCCTCAGGTGGCAATAGATCCTCCAGGTCTTGACTCGATGTATACCGCTGGCACAATGTTTCAAGCGCATGACGGTACGCCTGCAACTGTTCGCTGAACGAACCATCATACATGCTGAACTGACCTTTTTTGAGTTGCAGCGCCGTGTGAAGTTTCCCCTTATGAAGCATGGGCCTGCACCTGCTCTCTACCCCCTGTCACACTCTCATCCTCCGTCAACTGCCGCGTCTCCCCGTCCACCTTGCGTAAACGAATCAGGCTATCCAGCCCCTGCTCAAAGGTATCATCATGGCTGATGACGATCAGTTGATCGAAGCCACGCACGCGACGAATCTGTTCGGCCAGGTTGATACGTCGCAGTTCATCCATATTCTGTGTTGGTTCGTCAAAAAAGGCGATGTTGAGCGTGGAAAGCTTCTTGAGCAGGGCAAGCCGTACCGAGAGGGCTGCGCTCATCTGCTCCCCGCCACTCAACTGCGCGAAAGTACGGTTCACTCCCTGGCGCCGCAGTATGATTTCATAATCGTTCTGCCACGAGAGCTGCGCGGATCGGTCGCCCATAATCTCGCCGAAGATGCGGTTCGCCTCGGCGGAAATATCACTCAGCATGGCCTTCAAGACATGCGGAGCTGCCTCCTTGATCAGCTTGCGGAACAGATCCATCATCTGCTGCAGCTCTTCAAGCGTCGCCTTTTCCTGTTGTACCGCTTCTAGTTTGAGAAGGTACGCCTCTGCTTTCTGGATGTTGCGCTCAAGGTCACTAATCTCTTTCTGCGTTTGTTGTATCCTTGTTACCAACGCGCTCAGTTCACGGCGCATTTGCTGCATCTCTGTATCGACAGTCATCAGTTCTTGCTCATCATAAACAGCTTTTGCCTGTTGATACGCTTGCTCCGCTTCCTCAAGGACCCCCTGCTCACGTTCAGCGGCGACCTGGATCTCCAGAAACGCCTGCTCACGTTGGGGCAAGAACCGGGCCGTCTGTTCGTTTGATAGATAAGCTCTGTACCCGCTCAGGCTCTGTTGCAACACAGCCTCTTGCTCGCCCGTACGCACATCAAGATCGCTATAGTGTGTAAGTTGTTGCTCCAGCGCCTGCAATTGCTCTTCAGTCGCCTGCAGTTCCTGCCGTCTCTCCTCGAGTTGTCGCTGGTAGAGCGGCTCTTGTTTGAGTATTTCGCGCTGCGCCTTTGTCTGGCCACGTGGATCGTTCAACCTCTCCAGTTCCAACCTGACCTGTTTCAGTTCCTCGTTACTGCTCCCAAGCTCTTTCGCCTGTCGCCGTCGTTCCTGTATCAATGCGTCACACTGCTGCGCCTGCTCCTGCAACTGCTGTACCTGCATACGCAATCCTTCAAGCCCACGCACATGCTCGTCCGCTTTTTGACTCTCGTTCCGCGCTGCTTCTTCTCTCGCGATCTGCTGATCAATCAATTTGAGCGCATCCAGGTCATCCACCAGCGCGGCAACTTCGCGCTCCAGGCGCGCAGTCTCAATAGCCAGCCGCTGCAAATACTCCACATAATTATCGCGCTGCTCTACCTGTTGCCCCAATTTATCCAGCGCATCCGCATACTTCTTCACGGCGTTCATACGCTCTGAAACAGTGCTTTGCTGTTCGTTTAAGTCAGCCAATCGTGCCTCGTCTTTGGCTAATACACCATCAAAATATGACTCCAGACTGATGACGCCGCGTTGTTTGATGTTCAGACACGGTTCACGCAGAAATGGACATAAGCCACCTGCCGATTGCTGCCGCGATTTGATGTAGCCCTCGATATTGCCTTCCAGCCGGTAGCGTTGTTCAGAATACTGTTCGTACTGCTGTTGCAACGTGGGCAATTCCTCTGCCTCGTGGCGATGCTCCTCAATTTTCGCAATAGTGCTTTCCGCTTTACGCAAGCGAGTAGCAACCGTCTCGCGTTCCTCCTGCTTCTGGCGCAACTGTTCGCGCTTCTCGCTTAATAGCCTCTGCCTGGAGCTTCGCTCATTCAACTGGGCGCGCAGCCGCGCGACCACTTCAATACGCTCCTGTAAAAGTGCTGCCACTGGAAACAAAGGCTCGATCTCGCTTATCCGCCGCTGCAATGCCTCCTGCTGCAGTAGATAGCCAGCATGTTGTTGCACCAGGCGTTTCCCCTCCTTCACCAGCTCATCATACTGTGCCACATTGCGCATGAGTTCATCGCGCTGCTTCTCAAGTTCAACCTGTTCATCAACGTGAGGCGACAACTCTACAATGCGCCTGCCAGCCGCCGCCACCTCCTCCAGCCGTGTGTTCAGGTGAGCGATGGTGGTCTGTAATTTGGCCTGCGTGCTTGCCAAGGTGCTTTGTTGTTGTCGAAGAGCATTGCGCTTCTGCGCGTCCAGGCGCAGTCGCTTAAGCAGTTCTTCCGCCTGTTGATAGCGCTGGTAGTTTGCACGACTCTCCTCAACCACCCTCGTAGCCATACGCGCCAGGTTAAGCTCTTTTTTCTGTTCCTCCAGGCGAAGCTGCGTCGATGCGAAGGCGTGCTTACTTTTATCAAAGCGATTCTCCAGCTGTCTCAATTCATCGCGTTGTATTTTCAGAACCGCAGAACGCGCTTCCAACTGCTCAAGCTGCTGTGTCCATTGCGTTATCTGCGTCGTCTGCTGTTGATCTATGTCACGCAATGCCTTCAGTTGTCCACGCCAATCTGCAAGCTCGCGCGTCTCAAATTCCAGGCGCTGAATCTCAGTAAGTTGTACCTGAATCTGCTCTCTATACTCTTTTTGCACATCCAACAAATAATCCGCCGCGTTCTTGTAGTCTTCTATCTGCAGCAGCGCATCAAATTTCAGCTTACGATCACTCGCTCCTTCCAGGAAAATAGAGGTGAAAGAGCCTTGAGGTACTCCAAGAGCATCCCTGAAAAGAGCTTTAAGAGAACGTTCGCGGTCAATGCCAAAGAGTTCATGCAGTTTATCCAACACATCTGTTCGCTGTTCAACACGGTAATCTGCTTCCTGGTCATAGATGAACCAGGAAGCCCCGGCGCCACAACGCCGCTCAACAGTGTAGGCACGATCATCGCTTCCGATCAAATGGATAATGATACGTCCATACTTTTCGCCTTCGCGCACGAACTGCGCCTGGTTATAGAGCAAAAAATCGAAGAGAGCGAAGCCAATAGCCTCGACAATCGTTGTTTTACCCGCGCCATTGGCCCCGCCGATAGCAGTAGTGCCACGTCGAAAATCCAGGTTGATCTGGCGATAGCTTTTAATGTTCTCCAACTCAATACGTGTAATCAGCATAGCGATGTAACCCGGCCTTCCCAGCAATCAAACAGCTTAAAAAATATGAAAGGATAGCGCACCTCTCCCTATTGGCTATTCTCACCTACCAACAAGAAAGTGGAAATAAGCAGCGCATTCAGGCGCATTGTGACATCTCCCCATGGCTCAAGCCAGGGGCTTCTCAACCTCGCGAATGAGAGCTTCCTGCTTCACTGGCAACCGCCTGCCGAGCTTTCGCCCGAACAGGTCTTCCATTGCCTCCACAGGCATTGACGGAGAGCCCCTCCGCCAGAATGTTCAGAGCGGCATTGGTGTCACGGTCGTGAACCACACCGCATTCAGGACAGACCCATTCCCGTCTGTCCAAGGTTAAGGAGGAGAGCACATGCTTGCAGGCATGACAGGTCTTAGAGGATGGATACCATTGATCGATCTTGATCAAGGTTCGTCCGTACCAACTGGATTTGTATTCCAGTTGACGGACAAATTCACCCCATCCGACATCTTGAATAGCTTTAGCAAGGCTGTGGTTCTTGACCATGTTCTTGACAGCCAAACTCTCTACGCAAATCACTTGGTTCTCGTGTACAAGGCGTGTTGAGAGCTTGTGCTGGTAGTCTCGTCTTCGGTCCTGAATACGAGCATGGATTTGAGCCACTTTCAGACGGGCTTTGTTCCGGTTCTTGGAACCCTGCTTTTTCTTGGCATGTCGACGTTGGGCTTTTGCCAATCTCTTCTCATCCTTGGCAAAATAGCGGGGATTGCCTACGCTCTCACCAGTCGAAAGTGCGACCATGGATGTAATGCCAAGGTCAAGACCGACCATGTTGTTCACCAAGGGCTTAGGCTTGATGTCATCTTCAACCAAGATCGAGACAAAATAGCGGTTCGCGCAATCTTTGGAGATGGTGACCGAACTCGGTTGAGCGTCCTTTGGCAGGTCTCGATGCCAGTGGATATCCACAGGCTCATCCATCTTGGCAAGAGAGAGGGCCTTCCCATCCCATTTGAAGGCATTGGCGGCATAGGTAGCCGACTGCTCATTCTGCTTTTTCTTGAAGGTGGGATATTGGGCGCGGCCCTCAAAAACATTGACAAAGGCGCGATCCAGATGGCGAAGGGCTTGCTGGAGAGGAACAGAAGAAGCATCAGAGAGCCAGGGGTATGCTTTCTTGAGGTCAGGCAACATGGCAGCAAGATCGTGATAGGACAAGCTCTGTCCATGCTGAAAAAAGGCCGTCTTACGGGTCGAGAGCCCCCAATTATAGACAAAGCGAACGCATCCGAATGTCTGAGCAAGGAGGATCTTCTGCTCCTCGGTCGGATAGAACCGAAATTTGTATGCTCGCTTGGTCTTTTTGCTCACTGCCTCTTTCCCTTTCTGGCTTTCGCCGTAGCGTTGAACCGTTTCGATCGTGACCCCTGCCACGGTGCCAACGTCGTAGCTGTTCGTCCACAGAGAGGGGAGGTTCCTCTTGAGTTCTGGAAACTCTTCTCGCAACAAGTGAGAGATCGAGCCTTTGATGTATCTCACCAGCTTGTGGATACTGAACTGAGGATCACACCCAAGGATCAGATGGACATGGTCTGGCATGACCTCTCCCTCTCCAAATTCCTGCTCCCATTTGTCAACACATTCCTATCTTCATGCTCAGATTATGGCGGAATTCAGGAGACAGGTCAAGTGTCATCTCTTGGTACTAGACCCCTGTACCCAAGCCCCAAACAAGAAAGCGGCTTCTATCCCCATGTCTGTAGCCAGGGGTTTTACGCCGCGCATTATAACATGGCTGAGAAGAGGCTCACGGGACAAGGGCGACGCAAGCGTCCCCCGCCCCTACGGGTTCATTGAGTAATAGAAACTTCAAACCCTGCTGAGCCGTTAACATAAGTAGAGCTATATCTATTTGAATCTTTTCTATACTTAAATCACTTATCGCATAAAGGAGTATTGACAATGATACATAAGAAACCTGCGATCCTGTTTATCGCGCTGGCAACCATACTGCTGCTCATCAGCGCATGCAGCCCATCAACCGGCGGGACAGGTGGCAGCAGCCTCACGGTCCTCCAATTGCTGCAAAATAGCTCAACCGCCATGAGCAAGCTCAACTCCGCGCATGTCGACCTGAAAGCTAATGGCTCCGGCCAGGCAGTGACCTCAATTACACCAACCCCAACAACCGGCAGCACACCTACCGTCAGCAATGGTACTTTTAGCCTGACAGGGACAGGAGACGAGGCGCTGCCTAGCGGAGAGGCCATGCAATTCAATGTCACGCAGAACATCACCAATGGCACCAATACGACCAGTAACCTCGCCCAAATCGTCCAGGGAGAAAAGGTCTATATCCAGAATGCCAAAGGACAGTGGTATGTACTGGACAAAAGTGCGCTCAAAGGCTATGTCGATAATCCATTTTCAGGGATAAACAACCCCGACTTGTCGTTGTTGATTGGCCTGCTGCAACACACCAAAATCACCGACAACGGCGTAGAGTCCTTAAACAGCCAAAACCTGCGCCATATTACCATTGCCCTGGACCAGGTAGCCCTGAAACAGTTCCTCAGCAACAATCAACAGTTGCTCGACATCCTTGGCCAGCAAAACCTGAACGCGATCATCGATCATACAAAGGCCTTCAGTTCAACTGTCGATCTCTGGATCGATGAGGCGACAGCCTACATCCACCGCACAGAGCTTAAATTCAATCTCAGCGCGGATACCAGCACGCTAGGCCAGTACCTGACACCAACGGTTACCACCGTTGTCGTCCCGTCCAACATCACTACCAAATTTGATTCTATCGTCGACCTGAGCAAATTCAACGAATCTGTCACTATCACCCCACCGACGAGCGCCATCCCTACCAATGATCCTACCACCGTCTTTGGCTAAGTTATACACGGGGACAAAACATGGGACATCCCGAAATTTTGCTGAGACAGGGCTCTGAGGGGGAAGGCATCGTCAAACCCGTAGGGGCGGGGGTAGGGTTGTGTGGAGGGGGGACGCCTTGTGTTGTGCGTCGCCCTCGTCTCTGTCCCTGTGCATGCTTTCCTCCTCCAGCCAGGGCGACGCAAGCGTCCCCACCCCACCACATCCGCCACCCCTACGGGCACGAAGCCCAGATGCCTCACATGCCCATGACCCTTCGTCGCGCAATCACCTTCACCTTGTGAAGAGCGGATTTGCTATGCTACACTGGTGACATGTTAAAAGTAAAGCTCAACACCCACCTCAATACCTTCCACCTTGACCTCGGCTTCTCTGCTGAAGTCGGCAAAACCACCGTCTTGCTTGGTGAAAGCGGTGCGGGTAAAAGCACCGTCTTACGGCTTATGGCTGGGCTGCTCCATCCAGAACGAGGGCATATCTCCCTCGAAGGTACTACCTATTTTGATAGCGAACGCCACATCGTTGTCCTGCCCCAGGAACGACCCTTTGGCTATGTCTTCCAGGATTACATCCTCTTCCCCCACTTGAATGTCTTTGAAAACGTCGCCTTTGGCCTGCGTGCACAACATCTCCCACAACACTTGATACGCCGCAGAGTGGGAGAGGCGCTGGAACAGGTACACCTGCTGGGGCTCGATCAGCGCCGCGCAACACAGCTTTCGGGTGGACAGCAGCAGCGGGTCGCTATCGCTCGTGCGGTGGCCTTGCAGCCTCAACTCCTTTTGCTCGACGAACCGCTCGCGGCCCTGGACATACAAACGCGGCGCGAGGTACGCCAGGAATTACGTCATATGCTGGCAAACATCGGCATAACGACCATACTGGTTACGCATCAATACCTGGAGGCTTTGCTCTTCGGGCAGTCCATTCTTGTACTCGATTCTGGCCGCATCATCCAACAGGGCAGCCAGCACGACCTTCTGTTGTATCCCCGTTCGTCCTATGTCGCTGAACTCGTGGGCATGAATTTCTTTCGTGGACAAGTGGTACGCAACGAAGCGAACTCACTCTGCACTATTCGGTTGCAGCAAGAAAACCATCCTATTGAGGTCATGGCAGCGCTGGAAGAACATCTCCAGGGCAGTAAGAGGCCAGCAGTAGGCGAGGAGGCTTTTGTGGTGGTGGACCCGCGTAGTATTACACTCTATCAAAAACCACCCGATAGCTCGGCGCGCAACGTCTTCAGTGGCGAGATCGTGCAGGTCCTGCGCCTGGACACTTCCATTGGGAAAGAAGAACGCTATGATGGGCGAGTACGTGTCAGTATTCTGCTGAATACGTCGATACCTCCACTCACCGCCGAAATTACCGGGGCTTCAGCTGCGCGCATGGAATTAAGCGAGGGAAAAACTATCTACGCCTCCTTTAAGGCTAC
>CATPCK010000964.1 GCA_955652655.1 uncultured Ktedonobacteraceae bacterium
GTACGCGCGCAGCCTGTACGCGAATGCGGAGGCGCTGGCCCATTTTCGCGTGGCGCTGGCATTGGGTCATCCTGATACTGCCGCGCTGCACGAGGCTATCGGCGATCTCTCTACGCTGCTCGGAGAATATGCCTCCGCTCTGAAGATCTATGAAACCGCTGCTGCCCTCTGTAATGCGCAGGACCTTGCACGAGTGGAGCACAAGCTAGGCACCGTGTATGAGCGTCGTGGGGCATGGGAACAGGCCGAAAGTCATTACGAAGCCGCTCTGCGCGTGCTTGCTGAGACAGGCTCTGTCAACGAACGCGCCAAACTCTATGCTGATTGGAGCCTGACAGCCTACCGTCAGGGACAGATCGGCAAAGCGCTGGAACTGGCTCGCCAGGCCTTGCACCTGGCTGAAACCGCCCATGATACCTTTGCGCTGGCACAGGTTCATAACATTCTGGGTATTCTCGCCAGCAAACAGGGAGACCTGGAGGAAGCTCACCGTCACCTGGAAGAGAGCCTTAGACTGGCTGAAGATTTGCGCGAGCCGGGAATCCACGCCGCTGCTCTCAATAACCTTGCCCAGGCCTGTTTCTCCGAAGGAGAGATTGATCGCGCTATCGCCCTTACAGAAAAAGCCCTGGCACTAAGTCTCTCGCAGGGGGATCGCCATCACGAGGCCGCGCTCCACAGCAAAATGGCTGATCTTCTTCACGCTCAAGGCAGGTCAGAGGCTGCAATGGCGCATCTCAAGCAGGCGGTGAGTATCTTTGCAGAGATTGGTGTGGAGGCAGAAACCGTACAGCCCGAGATCTGGAAACTCTCCGAATGGTAACTCTTTCTAAGATAGGCTCTTGCTCAGAGCGGTCCTGGCGGCGAAGTAGCCGCACATACCATGCACAGCCCCTCCTGGAGGAGTAGATGATGAGCAGAGATAGAGACCTTTGCACGGCGTACTATAAGGATTCACCCTTATAGTGGGTCGCGTGTAGAATTGCCAGAGGTCCTGGATACCGCCATTGATATCGCCGCCGATATAATTCGCGTTGTACTGCTCGAGTTCGATGGGCGATATGACGTGGCGCGCCAGGATACTATCGCGGAAACCCGGGGCGAAGCGTTCAATTTGCGCTTCAATGCGTTCAGTCATATCAAATGACGAGGCGTTGGGTACATGGCAGTATGCCCAGACGGTATGCTTTCCGGCTGGAGCGCGCGTTGCATCAAAGAGGCTCTGTTGCGCCAGCACCACAAACGGTCTTTCTGGATGTTTCCCTTGCCAGACCTCTGCCTCTGCATTGGCAATCTCGGGCAAGGTGCCTCCAATATGTACCGTTCCTGCGCGGGAGCATGCAGGAGCCTTCCACGGGATAGGCCCATCAAGTGCGAAATCGACCTTGAACACGCCTGGACCATAGCGGTAACGTTGGAGCTGGTGCTGGTATCCGGCAGGAAGACGAGAACCCGCTATATTCAGAAGCTGGCGGGGTGTCACATCGCAAAGGATGGCCCGTGCGGGAGGGAGCATATCGAGCGACTTGATCTCTGTACTGGTAACGATCTCACCGCCCAACGTGCGCAGATAGGAGGCCATGGCATCGACGATTTTCTGCGAGCCTCCACGGGGTATGGGCCAGCCAACCGCGTGACCGAGGATGCTCAGTACCAGCCCAAAGCCAGCGCTTGGCGATTGCTCAAGGCGCAACATAGAGTGCGCGCTCACTCCCGCGAAGATAGCGCGGGCGCGTTCGCCTTTAAACGTGCTCTCCGCGAGGCCGCGTGCCGAGCGTATGGCGCGCAAGCCAAAGCGGGAGAGGACATAGGGATGGCGTAGAGATTGCGGCCGCAGGGGACCAAGAAAAGCATCCGATAGGATATCCCAATTGGCGACAAAAGGTTCCATGAGTTTGCCATATCTATCCGCGTCGGGCCCAAGCGTCGTGCCGGTCTCTGCTATCGAGCGGTCAAGTATCACGGCCGGCTCATCGTCAAGTGGATGCGCAAGTGGAACCGTTGGTTGAATCCATTCCAGGCCATATTGCTCAAGCGGCAGCGTGCGGAAGAACGGGGAACTCATTCCAAGCGGATGTATAGCCGAACAGACATCGTGGACGAAGCCAGGCAGCGTCAGTTCTTTTGAACGTGAGCCACCACCGATGGTGTCTTTAGCTTCGAACACGATGACCGATCTGCCAGCACGAGCTACGGTAATAGCAGCTGCGAGACCGTTTGGCCCGGCGCCTATTACGATTGCATCATAGGTGTGCTGTATAGGCATATATCAACCAACTCTTTTCTATTTTTCAGCGATTTTTTCCTCTTATCCAGCGGGTAGGTGCTGTCATAGTATACATCACTGTACGCATTGCTGCATTGTGCCAGACGTTTTTCGCTTGCGACCACTGCAACCTGGGATCGATGCACGTCACCTGCACTACAACTGGCTCGTCTCTCTGAAAGAAGGCCGCCACAGATTTCAGCGTGTGCTGCCAGAAAACATCTTCCTGCTTATGCCCACCAAAACGCATGCCGATTTCGTAAAGCGGATCGTTGGCGCGCATTAAGACCTGCGCCTCTACCACGATATGGCCTTCCTCTTCGTTCGCGCTGAAGGTAATCCAGCCGGCAAACATATGTCCCTGTGGTGTCATCAGGGTGAAGGATTCTTCATCGGCATAGAGAACAAGCACACCGGTGGAGAGTCTTATCCCGCCGGGCATAGAGAGACTCAAAAGCGCAACTTCGCCGGGGGCAATACCGGTCAATGGTCCATAGAAACGATTCCCGGTTGGCCAGAACTGGGGAAAGTTCTCCTTCCAGGTTTTGATGATTTCTTTCGCGGTCAAAGTGGGTATACCCTCCTCCCCGCCATCGGCCTTCAGGCGCACGCGGTAGATTTTCTGCCACATCTGGCCGAAACCCTGTAGTGGGCCAACTACCTGTCGCCCATCTACGTTCAGATTCAGTGCGCCACTGGGTATGTTAGATACCTTCAAATTCGAACCACTTGCCGACCAGTACGCGGCATCGCGAGGCTGCTCTTCGTTCGTTGGTGTGGGGGAAGTGGACATTATGTATTTCCTCCTGGTAGCTTTGATCCTGAACCAACAAGGGATGTCAGGTAAAAGATTTTACCTATGCCGCTGATAGCGCAGCGCTTTCATTCTCATAAATCTTGATGGCATCGCTTAAACGAGTCAGTTCAAAGATATGCCGGTAGTGCTCACTCAAACCGAAGGCAAACATACGTTGTTTCTGGCGATTGATGCGGATCAGCAGCGTAACCAGCAGCCCGATACCACTACTGTTCATGTACTCCAGCCCCGCAAAATTTAAAATGATGGTGCGAGTGGTTGGAGTATTGGCCTCGGCATAGGCCTCCATCAGTACATTTTCCGCGAATGCCGAGACATCGCCATGAATATCGATGATACTGGTTGTTGGACTGACCCGGCGAACATTCATCATTACATTGGCTTGAGGCATAAAGAGTCCCTCCTTCGTTGACTACTTAAGACGAAATACTTGTTTTGTCTTACAACAGCGGTGATATTATTATCATCGCATCCGTGAAACTCTATTAATAATTGTTTCCGCTATTCTGGTGAAGATATGATAGAAGCCTGGCCTTCGGCCAGCGCACTTTTTTCATCCGGAAAAACACTCATGAAATCGACCAGGCGCGTGATCTGGAAGATCTCTACGTAGTGATTGCTTAGACCACAGGCCAGTAGGCGCCGTTTCGACTTACGTGCCCTTGCCAGCAGACTGACGATCAAGGCGATGCCGGTACTGTTGATATAGTCCACTTCGCTGAAGTTGAGCAGGATAACATCCGCTTTCCGGCTTTCTGCATCGGCATAGGCCGTATTGAGCACATCTTCCGCAAAGGCGTTAATTTCTCCGTGCAGATCTATGATGGCGACACGTGGTTGGTGGCGTACATGCGCCTCAAGGCTATTTGCCGTCATGGTTGTCTCCTTCCAGGTACAAAATCAATTCAAGCGTATGATGGTCTTCATCACTGATGACATGTACATCGTCTACGAGGTTCTTTATCAGGAATAATCCCCAACCGCGCGGCGATTGCAGTTCAGCGAGCTTGGCTTCGATATCCGGTGTATGCGGCTCAACGATAGGTTTGCCATTGCCCTGATCTCTAATGCGCACCATAAGGGCAGCCTCCGAGATCAGTACCTGGATAGTAACCGGCACGTCAGGCTGGTATTTGTTGCCATGCTCCATCGCGTTCATAGTTGCTTCGGCTACAGCGGTCTTGAGCTTCTCCAATCGCCTCTCCGGCAAGTTAAGTACCTGGACGGCCTGGCCGACCTGTTCCATCGCCTGGCGTTCATTGCCAGGTTCACTGGCAATCTTCATTTCAGCCAGCATGTGCCAACCGCTGTCGCCGGGCTTTTCGTCGATGTGGGGGGTGGACATCGTAATGATCTCACTTCCTTCATTGCTCTCAGACCTTCGCAGCGTCACCAGGGTTACATCATCTTCCTGCTCCCATTCGCTCCCGGTAAATTCCGCCAGTTCTCCCAAAAGGAGATCGATCACTGGCATATTACCCTTGTACTCACCGAGCAAGGTCATCAGCCGTGGAAAACCAAACATATCACGCTTTGCATTGTGAGCCTCTACAAGACCATCGCTATATAAGAGCACGCTGTCTCCAGGAGCGAGAATCGCTTCTTTTTCCTCATACACCATACCCGGCATCAATCCCAAAGGCATCCCCGTAGCTCGCAGCTCTGAGATGCCTCCTTTATGGTGCCAATACGGAAGATCATGGCCAGCGTTGGCATATTGTAGCTGTCCACTGGCAGGGTCGAGGATGGCGTAGAGGCAGGTGACAAACATCTTGGGTGGAATGTCGGGATGCAGCAGGTCATTGGTCTGCTCCAGCACTTTTCCGGGTGAGAGAGCCCCAAAAGCGTTGGAGCGTAGGATGCTGCGCGTTGTCGCCATCACCAGGGCTGCCGGTACACCTTTATCGGTGACGTCTCCAATGAGGATGCCCAGTCTACCATCTTCAAAATAAAGGAAGTCATAGAAGTCGCCTCCCACAGCCCTGGCCGGTTGGTAGTAGCTCTCCAACTGCCACCCTGGCAGCGATGGTAATTCTTGTGGCAACAATGTTTGTTGGATCAAGCGGGCAACGCGCAGTTCCTGGTCGATGCGTTCGCGTTCAAGCGCCTGAGACCGTTGCTCACGCACCAGCTGGGCTACCCGTAAAGCTGGCGCTGCTTGCGTTGCGAGATCATTGAGGAGTGTCCGATCATAGGTAGAGTAGTCCTGCTCACTCATGCGAGGGCCAAGATTGAGCAGCCCAACCAGTTCGCCCTGGCTGATCAGCGGAATGACTATCTTGATGCCGGCCGACTTGATTGCGCGAAGAGCAGGAGAGTCGAGATGCAATTTGTCGATCTCTGTTGCTCCTGGCGAGCTCAAGAAGTACGCTACAACCGGGTCATTGGGCGCGATATCAATAGGTGAGGTTTCAACCTTGGAAGACCTTTTCTCGCTCGTTTTCTGTATCGCCAGGTCTTCTCGCTTGACCCGCCCCGAACGCATTTTTTGGAAGCGTTGCATTATTGTTGCCATATGAACTCCCTCTCAGGGCACCCTCGTTCCCTTCAGTCTACTCTATTATTTGTCACTCCCTGTCAAGGTATCCAACCTGCAGGTGCGACAGCTTTTTTTGCCTGTCTCTATACATTAGTATAATAGCTATCTGTCTCCTAAACGTTACGAAAAGCGTTACGAAGAAATGTGAAATTGATTGTTGCCACAAGACAAAGTGTACTATATCTATTGTACCATCAATGGTGGGAAATACTATCTTCCTGTGATTCTTTCTCCAGTTGTTTCAGAGGACCCTCTCACATGCTCTTTGTACGCTTCCTGGGCACTACCTCGGACTCCCTGTGCAGCGCTACCCCACCTGCGACGAGGAGAATGCCCGCGATCTCTATCAATGTTGGTATCTGATGCAGGACAAGAATTCCGATGAGAGCGGCAGACGCTGGTAGTAAAGAGAGCAAGAGCGCAAACGTCGCCCGTGGCAATCGCGCCATGGCGAGTTGATCACTCACGTACGGGATGACCGAAGAGCAAATGCCAACGCCAATACCTGCGAGCAGCAGGAGTGGCTGTGACATCGTGGGTAAGGCGCCGGTAATCCCAATAGGAGTAATGGTGACGAGCGCGACGAGCATTGCCGCTCCAAGCCGGTCAATCCCTGCAGCGCCGCCATCCTGGGCAATACGATGACCCAGCACCACATACAGCATGAAGAAGGCACAGTTGGCAAAGGCGAATACGAACCCAAGCGGCTGCCCGCCGAAGCGTACATCCGTCAGGAGCCATCCACCCCCTGTAGCGAGCAGCAACGCGACGATATTTCGGGGGGTCCGTGCGCCCAGCGCGGCAAGCGTGATGGGGCCCAGGAACTCGATAGCTCCAACGGTTCCTAATGGAATGCGGGAGATCGCAAGATAGAAGCATGCATTCATGAGACCA
>CATPCK010000965.1 GCA_955652655.1 uncultured Ktedonobacteraceae bacterium
GCTTTGGGATTAACTTGCGGCGCTAAAATGTTCAGTTCGTCCGAGTCCCTGAGGTATTTCTGCGTATAGTATTCAGCTATTTCATACGCCGAGCGACCCGTGGCGCGCGCCTCATTTTCTAACTTGTCTTCACCGGTCTCCACGTCATCGTTTTGCAAATGTCCAACATCAGTGATGTTCCGCACCAGGAAGACATCGTAGCCGTTATACTCGAGCATACGACGCAGCCAGTCCGGCGTCATGAAAGAACGGAAGTTGCCAATATGGATATCCCGGTACACAGTAGGTCCGCAGCTGTAAATGCCCACACGCGGCGGGTTGAGCGGTGTAAACAGGTCTTTGCTTCTGGTCAGCGTATTATATAGGTAAACAGGTTTTGTCGAAATCGTTGTCATGAGCACAGCTCCTCTAATGTCATAAGTTGGTACGGGACCATGTCCTTACCAGGTGCATGGGAATATCCCCACACACTTCCTTTTCAGACAACACGTATTGGGGCGCCATGTAGCGCAAACAGCATTTCAAGAGGTAGTAGCTCAGACGGGGGACGTGCAGGGGGTATATATCTCTACAGGTAATTTCTTGTCAAATGCACGCCAATACGTTCACAGAGGGCTGAGCCATCCAAATTTCCTCTGCGAACGCCAGGACAGGTGCAGTATTGCATTCTAAAACTATGGTGCTTCACGATCAATCTTCTCAACAATGCTCAGACTTGCTTGCAACATTTGTTGTACACAGTATATCACAGAGTGTGCCCTTGGTATAGCCCTTTTTAAACGCTCACAGCCGCCTGCTCCTTCACCGCGAAATATGCCGCCTGCTGGTGATGCGCCACGATAGCCGCCGTCGACTGCTCAGGCACCATCTGAAACGCCTCCGTCAAATCAACCTCGATAGTCTCCCTGGCAGGTAGCAACTGGAAAACCTTCACATGTTCCTCCAGGTCAGGAATGGCCGGGTAGCCCCAACTGTAGCGTCGCCCGCGCTGCTCATCCAGCCCCAGTTCTTGCCGGATCAACCGATTCGTATATTCCGCCAACCCCTCGGCCATTTCAACCGCCAGGCCGTGCACGAAATACGTCTCAGCATAATCTCCCGCCTCCTGCAGCTGCTGAACCGCCTCACTGGCTGTCTGCCCCATCGTGACAACCTGCAAAACTACCACATCTATCTTGCCACTGTTGACCGGGGCAAAATAATCTGCCAGGCAGAGCCTTTCGCGCTCTTGCTGCCGTGGAAAATGGAATCGTGCCACCTCTCTCATTGAGCCTCTTTGCTGCTCTTGCATCTTCGCTGGATCATACACGATCAATTCATTACCGCTGGACTGGCAAGGAAAATAGCCATAGATCGCCTTTGGTTGTAAGTAGCGCTTTTGGCGCGCCTCTAGCAGCATACGCTTCAAACGTGGCCGGAACTCCATCTCTACCAGCCGTGTAAAATCGGCTCCATGTGTTTTTCCGCCCCAGTGCAGGCGGAAGAGTGTGTTCAAATCCATGCAGGGCGCTACGTCCTCGATGCCAATGCGGTCAAGCACGCGCGGCCCCCAGAATGGCGGCTGGGGAATGGACAGCGCCTGTTTCACACTGCTAGAAGGAATATCTTCTTTTGCCTGAGAGGTCGTTTCACCTGTTGCCCTTGTTGTTCTCTCCGTCTTCTTCAGACGTTCTTTGAGCGCCTCATCCTTAATCCGCTCAATGAAGCTTGCCCGCTGCTCAGGGCTACTTTTCAAGCTATCGATGATCTCCAGCCCTTCAAAGGCATCGCGCGCGTAAAACACGCCGTGCTCATAAGGTACCGGCGCCGCGTCTGGCGTCTGTTCATCCACAAAGAGAATGCGCCGCCCATAGGAGCGATTGATCGCCGCTCCCCCTACGATCACCGGATAGTTCAGGCCCCGTTTGTACAGTTCCTTCACACAGAGTGGCATCTGCTTGGACGTGCTCACCAGCAGCGCCGAGAGGCCAATTGCATCGGCGTTTACCTCGATGGCCTTGTCCAGGATCGTATTCAGCGGCACCTGCTTGCCGAGATCATAGACCGTATAGCCATTATTGCTCAAGATAGTATTGACCAGGTTTTTACCGATGTCGTGCACATCGCCAAAGACCGTCGCCAGCACAACCTTGCCTTTCGTATAGCCTTCGACCTTTTCCAGGTAGCTCTCCAGGTGCGCAACCGCCCGTTTCATCACTTCAGCCGACTGCAATACGAACGGAAGAATTAGTTCGCCCGCGCCAAAACGATCTCCCACGTCTTTCATCGCTGGCAACAGCACGGTATTGAGCACATTGACCGCCGCCTCACTCTGCTTAATGCCCAACTCCTGTGACCGTTCTGCAATGATCTCGGTGATCATCGGCTCGATGCCTTCTTTGCGGCGGTGCAGGATTTGCCAGTGAATGCGTTCCGCCAGGTTCATACCCTCGGTGGGATCAACTTTGCTATTCCCATTCTCTTGTTGGGGAGCATGTTCCTCAAAGTAGGCGATGTAGCGCGGCAGCGCATCTGCTCTGTTGTAGATCAGGTCTTCAGCCAGTTGACGCTGTTCAGCGTCTATCTCGGCATAGGGCGTAATGTGCAGGGGGTTGACGATAGCCAGGTCCAGCCCCGCTTTGACGGCGTGATAGAGAAACACGCTATTGAGCACAGCCCGCGCGTGCTGCTGCAGGCCAAACGAGACATTACTGACCCCCAGGATGGTCAATACGCCGGGGAGTTCAGCCTTGGTGCGCGTGATGGCTTCCAGTGTCTCGATGGCTGCCGTTTTAAGCTCCTCCTGTCCGGTCGTCACCGGAAACGTGAGCACGTCGAAGATTAGCGCATTGGGCGCCAGCCCATACTCGTTGACACAGATATCGTAGATTTTGTGCGCAATCTCGACCTTGCGTTCCGTGGTCTTGCCCATGCTTATCTCGTCAATGGTCAGCGCCACCACGGCGGAACTATGTTCAACCGCC
>CATPCK010000966.1 GCA_955652655.1 uncultured Ktedonobacteraceae bacterium
ACTTTTTTCAATGCTCATCCCTGTTCACTTCAGCAGTTCTCAACGCACCTTGGAGGGGCACAAACGTGCCACTGACCTCCTGGCGCTCCACCAGCTCTTCTTCACGGTAAAGGTGCAGCACCTGCAGGACTGGTCGGTCACTGATGGCGAATAGGTCTGCTTGAAGGTTTGCCTCGTGGTCAACGCTGGCCCAGGACGGAGTCACGAAGATATCGCCAGGACCCCATTCGAAGCACACACCGTTGATTACTGAGCGACCGCTGCCTTGAAAGACCACGTAGACGGAACTGCCCGTCTTGCGTTTCGTGGGTGTGCGTGCGCCAGGAGAGAGGCGGTGCATCTCGCAGGCAAAGGTACTTACTGCCGGGCCTCCCGTCAGCGGGTTCACGAACTCCAGGCTCACCATCGGACCGCCGCGCGCCCGCTGCAGCGCCTCAAGCGTCCGCTCGGTCTCCCCCCAGCGGTAGCGCAGCAGCGGCGAGTGGGCAATGGGAGAACTGATGCCCATCTCGCGCAGTCCTACCCCTGCAAATCCTTGTTCGGAGCGGTTGTGACCATCTACTGGCTGCAGTTGGTCCGGGTGATTCTCGAAGAAGATCGACTCCAGCGCCGTCAAGAGCGGCAGGTCCAGGCCATCGAACCACACCATCGGATCGTCACTCCGATTATTGTGGTCATGCCAGTTCCAGATTGGCGTCAGAATCAAGTCGCCCGGCTCCATGTCGCAGGCATCGCCATTGACTGTCGTATAGACGCCTGAACCGGTGAGGACGAACCGAATGGCGCTTGGTGTGTGCCGGTGAGCGGGTGCCGATTCATGCGGTCCCAGATACTGGAGCGCACCCCAGAGCGTCGTGCTGGTAAACGGAAGACCTCTCAGCCCAGGATTGGCGAGCGCAAGCACGCGCCGGTCACCACCCCGTTCGAGCGTGATCAGTTCGCCCGCACGCTTGGCCAGCGGCAGGACATCATCCCACTTCCAGAGCCAGGCCTGGGTAGTAGGAAGCGGAACTTCAGGCATGAGTTGCTTTGCGATCTTCCAGAGCGGCTTGAGATCGCGTGCCGCGAGTGCTCCACAAAACTCATCATAGCCGACCTCTACCGTGTATGTGTGGCTCATGTCAATGCTCATTGACGGTCTCCTTCCTCTCAGGCTGGTACCCGTAGAACCAGTCAGTATACGTGTAATCGTCAGGCGCTCGCCCCGAAAGCAACACATTGCGCAGCATCGCGCCGACGCCATCACTATGAATGATGTCGCCGAAGAGGCGGGCCGACCGCTGCACACGAGCGGTACGCGGGATGCGCTCCCCTTGATAAGCGAGAAATGCCTTGCTTACGTCTCCTTGATAGCTGGCAAGCATGTCTGCCAGGCACACGGCATCCTCCAAAACCTGGCACGCTCCCTGCGCAATATGCTGGAGCATCGGATGGGCTGAATCGCCGAGCAGCGTGATGCGGTGGTGCGTCCAGTTGTCGGTGGGTAGCCGGTCGTAGAGCGGCCAGCGCCGATCGCGTTTCACCCTGGCCAGGGCTTTTCTCACACTCCCGTCCGTCCTGGCAAAATGCTCTTCCAATTCGTCCTCGGTACCCCAATCGTCCGAATCCGCACGGTAGCGATGGCTTTTGAACACGGCAACCTGGTTATAGAGTTCACCGCGACGCAGCGGGTACTGGATGAGATGCAGGTTAGGCCCAATCCAGTACCGGATGGTGTCCATCCCGGCGAACTCAATTACTTCTTCCATCGGAATCGCACCACGGTAGGCCACAAACTCCACGCAGATCGGATCACCATCACCAATCACGTACTTGCGAACGACTGACTTAAGTCCATCGGCCCCAATCAGGGCATCACATTCATATGTCGAGCCATCTGCGCAGCTGACCAGAGCGCCGGCGTCCAGATCATCGACGGCGACGACTTCCCGATTTGTTTCTAAGGTGATGACATCGCTCTGCCGACAAGCGTCCAGGAGGATGGTAAGCAAATCACTTCGATGCATCACCAGATAGGGATACATATAGGCGCGTTTGAATTTTTCACCGAAGTCCAACGTTGTAAGGAGATCGCCAGAGAGAGCATCCACCAGAATGAGCCGGTGGGGGTAGACTGCATACGTCTGTATCTTGTCGAGTACGCCGAGGGAGTCGAGCATACGCGAACCGTTGGGAGCGATCTGAATACCGGCACCAATCTCGCCGAACTCCGCTGCCCTCTCGATCAGGTGGACCGGGTAGCCCTTTCTTGAGAGCGCAAGGGCGGTCGTCAGGCCTCCAAGTCCACCCCCAATCACCAGGAAAGGGATTCGACTCTGATTCATCTCCTGCATCCTTTCACAAGCCTTGCGAGCAGGTCTGATTGTACCCTTTTGTCAAAAAATTAGCGACAGCCCATTCCTCTTTCCACCAAATATTCTGCATAACAGAATATTTTTCTTGAGAAGAGAATACCCTACCAAAGCCGTCACTGTCAAGCCTAAATGGCACGGATAATTTTCGGGAAGCCAGGATACTGCTTGACACAGTACTCTTGGGATGTTACCCTGCTGTCGATGAAGCGAACATTTTAGAGCAAAGCAAGAGCAGCGGCGATGAGAAAGGGCGAGGCATGAAGGATGTTGATAGCACGAGAAAACCGAACTATCCGATTGAGTCCGTGGATAACGCGCTGAAGTTACTCCTGCTGTTTGCCGAACAGAAATCAATCACTGTTTCCGAAGCCAGCAGGTCGATTGGCGTAGCGCCGTCGACGGCCCATCGCCTGCTATCTATGTTACAGTACTATGGTTTTGTCAGTCAAAACCCGACCACACGGTCCTATGAAGCAGGCTCGGCCTTAATCAACATGGGCTTATCAGTCGTACGGGAAATGGATATCCGCAGTCTCGCACGACCGTTTATGGAAGAACTCAGGTCAGAGGTGGGGGAAACGGTCCATCTTACCATCATGCAAGGGAAAAATGTGCTCTTCATTGAGACGGTTGAAAGTCTCCAGGCGCTGCGCGTAGGAGATCGGACGGGTATTTCTTTGCCCGCGCACTGTACTGCGTCAGGGAAGGCTCTTCTGGCCGATCTACCATTGGAACGCTTGCATGAGCTTTTTCCGAGCGAGCGACTTTCCGGGCTCACACCAAACTCCCTGACGAGTCGTGAAGCACTCGAACGCGAATTGAACCTTGTCCGTGAACACGGTTATGCCACTAACTTTGAAGAAAGTGAACCAGATGTGAGCGCAATATCAGCCGTGATTCATGGTCGTATGTCGCGGCTCAAGACCTCTCTGACTGTATCCGCTCCCAGCACGCGCCTTCACGAAGATCAGGTGGCACGCATCGCAGAAGCAACGGTGCGAACCGCTGTTGAAATCGGTAAACTGCTAGCTTGAGCTTTCTCTCCTGTCTCACCAAGTCGGTTGCTCATTTGAACGCTTTTCCATTTTTCAGAATTTGAGGTCCGCTACCCGGATGCCTTGAAAGGATAACGTGATGTCAGTTTTCTCAGAAGAGAGTCTAAAGCTGCGTCGTGAGTTGGCTTACGCTTGTCGCATACTGGCAGCCAACGGCCAGAACGATACCGTCTACGGTCATGTAACGTATCGAGAGGCAGGCGCTAAGACCTTTTGGATGAAACCTTCGGCTATGGGCCTGGATGAAATCGCGCCAGATACGCTGATTCGTGTTGACCTGGAAGGTAATGTTGTCGAAGGTGAACTGCCACGTCACATTGAGTTTCCTATCCATGCTGAGATTTTCAGAGCCAGACCCAACATTACCTGTGTCGTGCATACCCACCCCATCTATTCGATAGCCTTTGCCGCTACAGGACAGCCATTACATGCCGTCTCACACGAAGGAGCGCAGTTTACACCGCCCGATGTCCCTCGCTTCACACGTACCTCGGATCTTATCACAACTCGCGAACTGGGAGAGGAAGTCGCCAGCACGCTGGATGGAAGTCTTGCTTGCTACCTGATCAACCACGGAATAGTAGTAGCCGGCAACACCATCGACAAAGTGGTCGTCTCAGCCATCAATTTAGAGCGAGCCAGCCAGGTTCAACTTCTTGCTTCTGCATCTGGTCAGTCCTTTAGCTGGACATCCGATGAGGATATAGCGGGAAAACGAGAGAAAATTTTTGGTGAAGGCATGGTAAGAAACGTATGGAACTATTACTGTCGTCGCATTGGGCCGCTGTAATAGTTGGTTCATGCTTCAGTTCTCCGTAAGGAACAGTTTCCCAAAAGCGCGAAAGAGGAATATACCCTTTGAGATGACAGCTAAGCGTGCTGGAATTGAGCGGGAAAGGAGCTATGGGCAACTCCCTCCTGCCAGCCTTGTGCTGGCTACTTCGGTCATACGTTTCATCCCGACATGTACACATTGACCCGCTTTGGGGTTATGATCTATCATATACATGTGCCTTTGGTGAGGAAATAAGGGACCATGAAGAGGGCACTAACAATGAAGGTGATTGAATCGTGTTGAAAAGGAGACGTAATTATGCCAACACGTACAGCAGACGCCGAATGGCAGGGGAATCTTCAGCAGGGTCAGGGTACCATGCGTGTGGGGAGTGGAGCCTTCGAGGGCAGCTATTCGTTTAAATCACGCATGGGCGATGAGACGGTCGGCACCAATCCCGAGGAGCTCATTGGCGCGGCGCACGCCGGCTGTTACTCGATGGCGCTGTCGAACGCGCTCGCCAGTGCTGGCTTCACGCCAACCAGAGTGCATACAACTGCGCGCGTACACTTCAATCAGGTGCCCGGCGGCTTCGCCATCAACCCCATCGACCTGGAGACAGAGGCCGTTGTGACAGGCATAGACGAAGAGACCTTCCAGAAGCTAGCGAAGGATGCCAAAGAAAATTGCCCTGTCTCCAAAGCGCTCGCGGCAACACCCATCAACCTCAAAGCCACCCTGACCAGGTAGCCCTTATCAGGGGCAAGCGTCTCGCTGAAGCGCATTGCCTGGGTAATGGGAGGGGAACCATCTTCCCCTCCCGCACTTTATCGGGCGAAGTTCAGGTCTCTCTCCAGCACCTGGGGGAGCTTCATTCCCTGGAACTTTGAGAGAAGGACGTCAGGCGCTGTGGGGGGACTTGAGTGGGTCCTGTCACTTATGCCAGACTGCGATTGAGATTTGCCAGGAATTCGGCATTGCCGGAAGTTTTGGACATCTGCTGGAGCAGCGCCTCCATGGCTTCCAGCCCTCGCTGCTCGCTCAAGTTCGAGAGCAAGCGACGCATCGTGACGATCGCGCGATAGGTCTTTTCGTCGTAGAGCAATTCTTCGCGGCGAGTGCCGGAGAGCGCGACATCGATAGCTGGGAAGATGCGCCGTTCGGCCAGCTTCCGGTTGAGCACCAACTCCATATTGCCGGTTCCCTTGAACTCCTCGTAGATCACGTCGTCCATGCGGCTGCCTGTGTCCACCAGCGCGGTGGCGATAATGGTCATGCTGCCGCCCTCTTCGACCTTACGTGCCGCTCCGAAGAAGCGCTTGGGCAGCACCAGGGCCGCCGGGTCAAGGCCACCTGAGAGACTGCGCCCGCTGGGTTCCACGGCCAGGTTGTAGGCTCTGCTCAAACGAGTCAGGCTATCGAGGAGCACCACTACGTCACGCCCTTCCTCCACCACGCGTTTGGCCCGCTCCAGCACCATTTCGGCGAGACGAGTATGCGCCTCGGTTGGTTCGTCAAAGGTAGAACTGACGACCTCGGCCTGTACGGAGCGCTGCAGGTCAGTGACCTCCTCCGGTCGCTCTCCAATCAAGGCGATCAGCAGGTAAGCGTCGTGATAGTTCTGGGTGATGGCGTTGGCGATGGATTTGAGCAGCACGGTCTTGCCTGCCTTCGGCGGAGCGACGATCAGACCGCGCTGTCCCCGTCCAATCGGCGACACCAGGTTGATGAGACGGCCTGAGAGATTGCCCGGGTTGGTCTCCAGATCGTAGAGCTCGCGGGGGAATACCGGGGTCAGGCTGTCAAAGTGCGGGCGGCGCCTGGCAACGTCGGGGTCAAGTCCATTCACGCTCTCAACGCGCAGCAGACCCGCGAACTGCTCGCGGTCCCTGGGAGGACGAATCTGGCCTCCTACCAGGTCTCCCTGGCGCAGCGCGAAACGACGGCACTGTGAGGCCGAGACATACACGTCTCCACGACCTGGCAGGAAGCGCTCCCCTCTGAGAAAGCCAAATCCACCGTCGGTAATATCGAGCACACCTGTACTGGCTACTTCGATCATCCGTTCTCAAATAAGCCAACTTTCGCCTCTGAAAAGAGAGCGAACCATCGCATTCATGTCACTACGACCTCCCATCCCTCTTGCTCTGTTTACTGACCGGCCAGCCGTGCTACCACTGGGGCCAGCACCTCCAGGCTGTGCTCGAAAACAGTAATATACGAGATACCAAAGCGCTCCCGGCGAGCCAGGAGGTCCTCGCAGATCTGATCTATGCTCCCGATCAGCAAGTAGGGCGCTTGCAGGATCTGCTCGGTACTCACATGGTATCCTGCCGCCAGTGTCGTCGCGATCAAGTGTGCCGCCTGCTCGCGATCCTCCGTGGTGAAGACCTGGGCAACCAGTATGCCCAATTCGAGATCAGCAAAGCGCGCACCCGCCGCCTCACGCACCCAGGTGATTTTCTGCTCAAGGGCTTCGGAAGTGGCGTCCATGATATCCTGCCCCTGGCCGTCGGCGCGAGCTCTGGGGAGAAACCCGACAATGTCAGCCTCTCTGGCTGCGATTGAGAGCAGGCGCTGGCCTCCGCCGCCTATGTGAAGAGGCGGGTGCGGGCGCTGCACCGGCTTCGGAAAACCCTCCAAACCAGTAACCGTGTAGTAGTGGCCGGCGAAATCGACTGGCCCATCCGCGTACAAGCCTTTGACAATCCGGATGGCCTCTTCCATTCTCGCGATGCGTACACTGGCACGCTCAAAGGGGATGCCAGCTTGCTCATATTCTGGCTTCATCCAACCCGCGCCTACTCCCAGTTCGAGACGCCCACCGGAGAGCACATCCAACGTCGCCGCCTCCTTGGCGAGCATGACTGGATGACGGAAGTCGTTGTCGAACACAAGGCTACCTACCCGCAGAGTACTGGTCGCATCGGCAGCCGCAACCAGCGCTGGGATCGGTGAGAGCTGGTCACCCAGGTGATCCGGTAGGAACAATGTCGAGTAACCTAACGCTTCAGCCTGGCGGGCGATGTCTCTCCACTCTGCCCCGGATTTGCTCCCATGGACAGAAACGCCGAAACGAAATGGTCGTGGTTTGCTCATCAGAGACTCCTTTGCTCTATTTTCTCCATCCGCCCATGAGCTTAAATATGACCTCTTCTTTAAAGTCGTGCAGCGCCTCAATCGAATCCCGGATTGGAAGCTTCTCCCGATCTATACGCTTCCAATCAGCTCGATCCAATGTTCCAATCACCAGATACTTGTTGCCAACGAGATCCGGGTTGAGAACGGTGAAAAGTCTCGTAATGACCGCATCTAACTCGTCCTTGTGAGCGATCAACAAATCGCAGTGAAGACAGTAGCGACAGGCCTTATTCAATTGGAGTGGTTGCTTTGGTTCGATATGGATGAACAGCGGAAGTTTTCGCTGCCCAGTCTTGTGTGAGCATTGCGGACATGTACTAAATCGCGCGTCCTGATAGGGATTGAGAAAGAAGCGGTAACGTGGGGGCCGCTCACCAAGCCGTGGGATGTTCTTCTCGTTTCTCTTACCCATTGTTCTCTCGTTCTTCTATGAGAAAACACCAGTGCTCTCTTATCGAATATCCTGGGCCATATACCGGATGGGAGCGCCCAGATCATTGATCCACCAGGGTCCATGCAACAGGCTTGATCCATTCGTCACGCGCTGCTGTTCTGACTTCCAAGATGCCACTTCGCCTGCGAGCTCGCGTAATCTTCCGTCTCCTGGCTACGCCTTCAATCTGTGCATAGGTTTTGTAATAGTGACAGATCAGGATGATATCCCTGACATTGACCAAGGCACATGCTTTTTCCATCATATATCTCCTTCATTGCTCACCCATAGCATACCACGCCAGCATCCTTTGGAAGCAATTGTCTAGCTGTAATAGCTACTTGGGATATCCGTTCGCAATAGTGACACCGTGGTCTTTTACCACCTTCCTATTTTTCTTTGGCATGTGGTACTCAACCGTGGAAGGAGTAGGGAAATTTTTCTAAAGCTCTGCGGCCGCATTTTTGATGTTTCGTGGAGTCCGCGCCGCGAAATGCTGAAAAAGCTCCAGCCTCATCAGTAATCATTTCAACTGTAAGTGAAGTTTTTCTGCAAAACCATGTTTCCC
>CATPCK010000967.1 GCA_955652655.1 uncultured Ktedonobacteraceae bacterium
ATGAGCTACTGCTAGATATGATATTGTCAGGATGCGACTATATCACTTCTTAACGAGATAGGCAATCTATGTTAACTGGCGGTCTTCTGGGGAATCACCAGGTAACATACTTATTACAGTGATGAACTTCAGAGGGCATGGTAATATTCCCGTGATGTACAACTGAGAAGCACGTCGAAACGTATTTATTGTATTATGGTATACCTATATAAAACAACACTTTGAAATAATATAAAACAACGTGGTTATTTTTTATTTTAAAGCATCACGAGGAGCTACTTCAATGGAAACACACCATGCACCGCAGGGCACGGCACCCTCATCTAAAAAACCTGTTATCGGCGTCTTACTGATACACGGGTTGAATGGTAGTAGAAGGGACCTGGAGGAGCTGGAGCTAGTGCTGCAGGATCGTGGCATGGTGACCGACAACATGCTTTTGCCCGGGCATGGAGTGCACGTGCGAGATATGTTGCCGCTGGGCTGGCATGACTGGGCTATTGCTGTGCGAGATGAATTAAATGCACTCAAGCAGCGTTGCGATATGGTATTTCTAGTAGGGCATTCTCTGGGTGGCGCTCTTGCCCTGCATACCGCGGCTCACGAAGAGGTAGCCGGCATTGTCACGATGTGTGCCCCACTTCATATGCATCCCCTGACCTTACATGCTGTGCGCATCGCGAAATACTTCACGCCCCTGGTCCCGACAGTGCGCGAGGATGTGCGGGACCCAGATGCGCGCCGTCGTTATACTCGCGATGTGTATCGCTGGACACCGATGCGACCGGTCGAGAGTATGTTACAGTTTTTGCCAACCCTGCGAGCCGAACTTCCCCAGGTAGCTGTGCCAGCACTGATTATGACGTCGATTCACGATCATGTCGTGCCCGCACGTGATGGCCGGGAAATTTACCGGCACATTGGATCCAAAGAGAAACATCTCGTTACCTTTCATCGCTCCTTTCATGTAATCATGAAGGATTATGACCGCGAGGAAGTTTTCGCCAAGACCAGCGCTTTTATCCTGCGTCATGCCAGCAAAGCGAAATCTCATACTGTAAGAAGTGCCGATCGAACGGCATCATAAAATAGCTTAAGAAGCGAACAAGAAAACAAGAGAACAAGAGAACAAGAGAACAGACCTTTGATACAAAGGTTTGTTTCGTGTATACTGATATCCAGGAAGAAAAACCACGTAAGGAAACATAAGACATTGGCGCAGCAAGTAAGTAACCCACCAGAACCTAAAGATGAAGAGAAGCCACATATTTCAGAACCATTAGCAGTTCAATCGGCCCGCTTCTCCTCCACGGGTATTATTATCTTGCTCGTGTTGATCAGTATATTGATTATCTCTTCTACAAGCCTGTTATTACCAAACCTGGTGCAGGTCTACACACACTCCGGCTCACAAATGGCCGCAAGCTCTTCGGCAACAGCACAATCCACGCATACTGGTCCCCTTTCCCCAACGCCAACCATAAACCAGAATGTGACACCTACAGCTACCCCTCCTATTTTTTCGCCAAATAATACGACCGCACCCTCTTTACAACTGCCTTCAGGGCACGAAATTATTTACGAGCAGCAAAATAACATCTACATGATCTCAAGTGCAGGGAGTGGAACGCCGCAGATACTATCCACTCCTGGCTATATCTATAATCAGGCTGTGCGACCGATACTGACACCATCTGGTCAACTACTTTACAGCGGCGACGGTATTTATTTGATGGATATTTTTGGTGGCACACCAGAAAAGATAGCGACCCTTGCTGCAAATCAAGTGATCACCTCATTGGCACTGAGCAACGATGGGACAATGATTGCCTGGAGTACCGAACCTGCCAGCGGCAATGGAGTTATTGATCTGTTTGCAGGCTCGTTAGCCGCTCCTGGCAAGGTTTTTGAGCACTCGTCGTCAACCTGCCCTTGCTTTCGTATTTTTGCTTTCATGAACAACACAACCTTGCTGCTGACAGATGGTCAGCAAAGCCATGAAGCGATACAGTTTGGTTTGTGGACCCTCGATATAAGTAATCCGCTCAAAACCACACCGCAGCCCCTTTTAGATGGGAACTCGCCCCAGGGCCCATTGGCACTTGCCCCCTATGGCAATGTATTGCTCTATTCGTCCTACGAAGGCCAGGTGCCTAAACCGACTGATGGCAGTGTGCCTGATGACCTGGCTGTACTCAAATATGCCAACAGCCTGAAAGTGACAACGCTCGATGGGCATCCTTTGAAGATGGATACCTCATATGTGCTCCTGGCAGAACAGCATAATAGTGCGGCCTACCACTGGGTCGAGACGCCCGTGTTTACTGTGGACGGTCATACGCTCATCTATGTCGAATTCTCTACAGAAGCGCAGCCCCCTTACGATCGCAGCAACGCGTTGTTTATAGCTAAAATGAGCGGTTCGGGCAAGCAATTGCGCGTCAGTAATGCGCAGTTAATGGCAACCTCGAACGCCAGTCTGCTTGAACTGGGACCCTGGTTCAATAATCATATCCTGACATTTTATGGGGATGACTCACTCTATGCTATGGATATACAAACGGGTGCCGTGGCGACCATCGTTCAAACAGGGGCATATGCGCGTATCATTGCAGTTCTGGGCCCTGGGGGTATTTAATTGAGAACACGCCTGAGTCGCTTTCTTAAGCTGCTGGTTATTATTTTCTGTGTTGCCTATCCTATCGCGGTCATTGGTGTCGCCTTCAATGTGCACCCACCCTTCTCGATGAACTGGGCGGCAAGTGTGCTTCTCATCCTTGAAGGGATCATGGTAACTGTGGCGTGGATGGATGAATATGGACCACGCGGCCTGTTTGCCTCGCTCGTAATCGCCTTGTTCTCGTATGGCGTAGAGACTCTGGGCGTTCATACTGGTTTCCCCTTTGGCTCGTACCGTTACACTGACGCTCTCTCTCCCGTGCTGCCTGGAGGCGTACCCCTGCCCGTAATATTTGCCTGGTTGACGATTATCATTGCGGTGCGCAGCTTGACTATTCGTCCACCGTTGCTGGTAGGTAGTCGTTTGAGTATTAGTATTGTGATTTCCGCACTCTTCGCCACATTGCTAGACCTGGTGCTTGAGCCTGTAGCATTTCACATAGAGCGCTATTGGATATGGCTTGCTCCTGGAAATATGGCCTATTATGGTGTGCCGCTCATGAATTTTGTGGCCTGGTTTGTTGTCTCACTTGTGCTATTGAGCCTTGTTAATGGCATCCTGTTGCGCGCTATTTCGTTTCTGGACATGACCTCATTTTCTTCGCGGCTGCCTTTGAATGTACCAACCTGGCTGTATTTTGCGACTGTCTTCATGTTTGGCCTGGTTGATCTGACGCATGGTTACTATCTCGCTGCCGGGATTGCCGCCTTAGCTATCATTTTGCCGATTGTATTGACGTCCCTTCCAGCTAACACCGCTCTTCCGATAATAGCAGCGGATGGAGTTGAGCAGGATCAAGCATTCCAACACAATCGAAAGCGGGTGAAGAAGGCAAAGAAAAAGAGGAAGCGGTAACATTTGTTTCTGGCGCGTGAACCGCAACGTGAGCAAAGCACGCATGAGTACCGCGAGGAGATAGGCTCCCAAGCCTGATATGACTATAGCGGCAGAAAAGTGGAATAGGGGAGCCAGCAGGGCTGCCAGAGGTGGTACGACGAATAAGGCAAGATTGAGTAGGAGCGCGCCCAGTGCAAAGGGCAGCGAATAATTATAAAAAGCGAAGAGATTCTTCGAGAAACCAGACCATACCTCGGTAAATGAACGATACATGCGGCAACGCACAAACTCCAGGGCATCGACAAACACCATGCGGTCGCCGGCCGCTTTAACCGCGCGGGCCAGCAGCACATCCTCCAGAATTTTCCCTTTAACTGACGCGTGCCCCCCGATTTTTTCATAAGCCGAACGATGAAAGCACATGAGCTGCCCATTGCCGGTAGCCAGGCCGGGTTCAGGTCGCAAGCGCACCAGGGCAACAGGGAGGAGTGTCATGATCGTAAAGTTAAGAAGAGGGACTACCAGGTGCTCTCCCAGGCTGCCAAGTTCAAATTCGGGCTGTGCAGTGAGCAGCTTGACTCCCAGGTGCTGCATGCACGCTATGACCGCAGTCGTTGTCCCAGGAGCGTGTACCGTATCGGCATCCGTGAAAAAGAAATAGTCTCCATGAGCATGTTGCGACAGCTGGTGGCAGGCATAATTTTTCCCTATCCATCCTTCTGGCAATGAAGCGCCTTGCAACAATCGCAGCCTGCTAGCCTGTCCAGGTGGCAGTTCATCAATCACGCGCTGCACTATACTGCCAGTTGCATCACTGCTG
>CATPCK010000968.1 GCA_955652655.1 uncultured Ktedonobacteraceae bacterium
GGCAAGCTGGTGATTCAGCTCTCCCCAGCGCTGCCAGTCCCGCGGAGGGGAGGTGATCCCACGGTACGTGAAAATCGTCGCCTCGGGATTGGACGCCAGCTCACGCGGCATAAAAGACACCTCTACAATGGGGCGAAGTCCCAGGCCCAGCATGCGGTCATAGATGCGGTCAACAGCCGTAAAATCGTAGTGAGCCTCTCCTGCCACTTCCCGGTACACGCCCTGCTCATCGTCCAGGATAGCATGGGCGCGGATGTGTGTCGCTCCCAATTCGCTCTGCGCGAGGCTCAAGGCCTCCTGGAACTCGGTGCCGATACCGCCGCCAGGCTCCTCTCCGTAGAACAACTGCGAGAGGTGCTCAGAGCCGAGCATGTGCCAGACTGGATCGAGCCGACAGGCCGCTATTTCGGCCTGGACGCGCAGTGTCAGCGGCTGTGCGTTCTCCACGCCTGGGCCCGCTTCAACAGGCGCAGAAAGCTCGCCCACAGGGGAATTCACATCAAAGATCGAGGCGATGGTGTACCAGTACCGTGTGCCGGATACGCCTGTCGTATCAGCGAACAGCGGTCCTGGCACGGCGAGAATGTCACCCATCCCTCCATGATCAAGGCGTGCGAATGGGCCGTTAGCAGACTCGCTGCGATGAACGAAGTAGCCCATCGCCCCGGCCACCTGTTGCCAGCGCAGCGTGACCTGGCCTGCTCCTGACTCTGCCACAAGATCGCCTGGGGGTGGTAGAACAGCCGCCGGCCGACTCTGTACCTCTGTATCAGCATGTTGACCGGTGCGCTCCTCCCCCTCAGGCTGGGCATGCGCCTGATTGTTCGCAGAAGTGTCCATGTTCATCTCCTCATCCTCAGCTGTCTCATTCCTTACTCGGTTGCGCTTCCCTCGTGTTAGCCTTTCAGGCCCGTCATGACGATACCTTGCGTGAAGTAGCGCTGCAGCAGGAAGAAGATAATCAGGATGGGCATGACGACGACAACGGCACCGGCCAGCAAGAGCCCGGTGTCGTTTACATGCGGACCGATGGCAAACGTGGCCAGCGCGACCGGCAGGTTGTAGTTTTGGTCGCTGGTCAGCACGATCAGGGGCCAGGTAAAGTCATTCCAGGAGGCCAGGAAGGTTAAGATCGTCAGAGTGGCCAGAGCCGGACCGCACAGAGGCACGACCACTCTCCAGAACAGGAAAAACTCGCCTGCGCCATCGACGCGGGCCGCGTCAAGCAGTTCATCAGGGATAGCCAGCATGAACTGTCGCATCAGAAACACGCCAATCCCTGCCGCCGCTTCCGGCAAGATCACCGCGAGCAGGTTATTGACCAGACCGAGATTGCTCATCAGCACGAACAGGGGAACCAGTGTGACAGCGCTGGGGATCATGATCGTGGAGAGTACCAGCAGAAAAAGAACGTTTTTCCCGCGGAATTTCAGCTTGGCGAGGGCATAGCCGAGCATCGAGCAGAAGACCAGGTTGAGAACCGTGATGGACACCGCGAGGATCACCGAGTTCAAGAAGTAAGTCGGGAAGTTGAGTTGAGTGAAGAGTTGGCTGTAGTTACTCCAGGTGGGCGCATGGGGCAGCCACGTCGGTGGAAGTTGCGCCAGCTCGGCCGTCCCCTTGAAAGAACCGAGGACCATCCACAAGAAGGGGACGATCATTGTGATAAGCCCCAGGGTAAGGAGTGTATAGATCCACCAATTCTGTGATTGAACCTTTTCTGATCGACCCGGTTTTGCTTCAGTGGCTGCCGCCACGGGTAGAATCTGCTCAGGGGTTGCATCGGCTTGCAACATAGTGTCCTCTCTTTCCTCTCACGTCTGCGATCGCAGTACACGAAACTGAATGACTGCCAGGATCACGATGGCCACAAACAAGACATAGCCTATGGCACTCGCATACCCCAGATTGAAGAAGTTGAAGCCCTGCTGATACAGGTAGATCTGGACGGTGAGCGTGCGGTTTAACGGTCCACCCTGCGTCATCACAAATGGTTCCTGGAAGACCTGCAGAAAGCCAATGCTGGTGAGAACCGAAACAAAGAGCAGCGTCGGTCGCAACAGTGGCAGCGTGATGTTTCGAAAGAGGGCGAACGTTCCGGCTCCGTCTATCTTCGCGGCCTCATACAATCCCTGGTCTATCCCCTGGAGCCCGGCAAGGAAGATGATCATCCCAGAGCCGATATTGCGCCAGATGATCACCAGAATGATGGCGGGCATGGCCAGCACGGGGTTGCCAAGCCAGTTTGCGCCCTGCAGACCAAACAGATGCAGCAGGTTATTGATTAAACCCGCGTCGGTGTCGTACAAGAAACGCCACACGACCGCGATGGCGACGAAACTGGTGACGACCGGCAGGTAATAGCCAATGCGAAAAATCGTCCTGACATAACTCACACCCCGGTTCACGCCGATGGCAACCAGCAGGGCAAGCGCGATATCCAAAGGGACCCCGACCACGACCACGTAGAGGGTATTCAGGGCGGCAAGCAGGAAGGTCTGGTCATGCGCTAGCTTCACATAATTCTGAACACCGATAAAATGTAGTTGAAACGGGTTTTGCAGGTTGGCGATGCCGAAATCTGTAAAGCTGAGCACGAACGAAGCGATGATAGGCAGAGCCATAAAGACCAGGAAGATCGCTGTCCACGGTAAGGCGAAGAGCCAACCGGCAAGGGTGTGTTGCTCTCGACCAGGCCCGGCAGGCCTGGGCGGCGCTTGACGCGTCGCCTGAGCCTGAGGAGAGAGCAGGGTCATGTCGGCCTTGCTCATTACACCCCCCCTATGGAAGTGGCCTTCTGTTGCATATCCGCTGCCGCTTGCTGTGGTGAAGACTTGCCAAACATCACCTGTTGCATGTCAGTATCGATCATGGTTGCGACCTCATCCCATTTGGGGAGACTTGGCGGCCCCTGGGCACTGCCAAGCTGGGTATGGAAGATCGCCAGGTTCTTGTCGCTCGCGAGCGGTCCCGTGTTCCAGGCAGATTGCACGGCGGGCAGGTCAGCGACGGTGTTATACCACTTGACCTGGACGGCGGGAGAGGCGAGGTACTGGACGAACTTCCAGGCGGCAGCCCGATTCGGGCTGTTTTTGAAGACAACCATGTTAGAACCACCAAGGAACGAGGTATTCGTTGCCTTCTGCGGCAAGCGGGCTACGGCCCACTTACCATTCATCGCCGCGCCCCCCTCCTGTTTGATCAGCCCGATTTGCCACGGGCCCGAGATGAACATCGGTGTTGATCCCTGATCGAACGTTTGTATTTCATCGAAGCTGGGGGGTTCCGTGAGAGGCGTCAGACCCTCCTTGAAGAAAGTCTGGTAGTAGGCAAGGGCCTGCACCACCGCTGGACTATTGAGGGTGTATTGGTTGTTTGCGTAGACCTGGCCGTTGCCCTGCCAGATAAAGGGTAAGAGTTCCTGATAGTCGTTCGATCCCAGGTAGATGCCGTACTTTGCCCCACCTTTCTGCTGCATCGCCCGGGCATCCGCCAACAGCTCATCCCAGTTCGCCGGTGCGTGAGCGATCCCGGCCTTCTGGGCGATATCGGTGCGATAATACAAGACGCGCGTTTCAACGTACCAGGGCACCCCGTACGCGGTCCCGTTGTTGAGAGCTGTTTTCCAGGCGCTCGGGAAGAAGGAGCTCGAGGAAACGCTGCTCGGAACGGTATCGAGGGCTCCTGTCTTTGCGAACTCGGCCATCCAGTCGGTGCCCATCTGCGCGATATCGGGCGTCTGGGTACCGGCTACGGCGGTGAGTAATTTTTGATGGGCGTTAGCCCAGGGAATGGACTGTACCGTGACCTGGATGCCAGGATTCTGTTTCATGAAATCGTTGGCAATGATCTTCAGACTGTCACCTTCGGCGCCCATGCCCCATACCGTCAGGTGGGCACTGTTTGTGTTACCACTGCCACCGCTGCTGCCACCACAGGCAGCTAATAGGGACATGATCAACAACAAAAGCACCGATACAATCACATTTTTGCGTTTCGTCATTTTATGCCTCCTTACATAAATTGCAAATCCTCCCAAGAAGAGGGAGAGAATACCATACATCCCGATGATAAGATGTAATTGTTCCACTACTGGATAGAGAAGCTTTCCATCGCCAGATACGGCCGAACGGCAGTGATGATCGGGTCCTGGGCAAAATGCTGCTGCATCAGCCGCCCGCGAAGCGCGTTGTCGAGCGCGGCCATGATCATCGCCTGGTCAAGTACCAGGTAGCGGTGACCAACCTGACCGGTAATCGGATTGACGGCATCGAAGAAGCCGTAACGATCATAGATGTTGTAGCGCGAACGCAATGCCTGGATGTTGTTGAAGGCGTCCTGCGGATCAACATCGAGAGCAAGGAAGGAGGCGTGCGGTGAGACTGCCGTCTCATCATATGGACAGCAGTTCGCGTTCGATGCCAGTGCATGCGCGCCGTAGGCGTCATAATTGCCTGTGTCATCGGGCGTGCTAGAAGGCGACAGGCCCCATACCGGGTAGTGCAAGGATTGCTTCGCATAAGCAATCTGCGCCTGTGCGTAGCGCAGATCGTTCAGGCCGAAACTGCGTGGTCCCCAGCTAGTCTCTGGAATAGCCAGGTCGTTCATCAGTCCCTCGAACATACTGCCACCCCAACTGGGCACAAAATTGATGCCGCTATAAGTGTAATGACCCTCGAATACAGTAAACGGCTTGTCTGACTGGGGATCAATGTACGTCGCGTTATAGCCCTGCGGAGGCTGCCCCTGCCATGTGAAATCAGCGGGCAGCGTTCGCCAGGTTCGCCACCAGACATCACCAGGCATCTCGTGGGTACCGATGCCAATGTAGGCTGCGATGCGCGTTTCCGTGTTGAGCAGGCCGTAATGGAAATTCGCGGGCCCCTCGTCGGCATTGTAGCCGCCGTACATCTGACCAGCCGTGTTGCTCTGGCTCTGATTGCCATTGTCATAGAAGATCCCGAAATTCATCGCGTTCAAGAGTGCGGTCGCTCGCGCTGCCAGCTCGGGAAACACCTGCCGGGTGACGATCAACCCCGCCGCGTACCAGGCGCTGTCAACAGTAGAGATGAAGGCACCTTTGGTTGGTTGGCCTTCCTGGTCACTGCCACCTGGACCGGAGATTCTATGACCGTTGGTGGTATTGTACCAGCTGAAAAGGAAGCCATGCCATTTGCTCAGTTTCTCGACCTCGGTCAGCGTTGCGTTCGCCCGCTGCAGAGCTCCAGCGTGGTCGACTAACCCGAGATCCTGGGCAGCCACAACACTCCAGAAGTAGACACCAATGTTTGTAGGGGAAGTATACGCGCCTTTCGCCGGAGCCCCATAGAAGCCGATGTTGTCCATCGGCAAGTGCGTATTGGGATCCGTGTCGGCGTCGAAGAAGCGCCAGGTCTTACGCGCGATGGTGTACAGCACTTGCTGCTGCCCATGGCTCAGCCCTGCTGGCTGGATAGGCTCGCGAACGGCTGCGAACGCAGGCGTTAGACTCGCGAGGCTACCTACACAGAGGGTTGTAGATAGGACGATTCCTAAAATCAAATGCTTCAACTTCAAAGCTATCCTCCTTTGGCCCTAAGGCCTGATATGTCGAAGTGAGCGCGCCGGAACGACAAGTTAGGGTGATTTCCGGCAGGGAATACGATCCGTAACTGATTGTACAATATTGCTGCTCTTTACACGTAATACACGTACAACACATGTAATACGCATACAACGGCATATTCAGGAAGACAGTGGTGACCCTCCCGTTATAGCAGAAAAAACTCCCCTGGTTGAA
>CATPCK010000969.1 GCA_955652655.1 uncultured Ktedonobacteraceae bacterium
CTTCTTTCTCACACAGGCTTTTAGCCCGCTCGGGTTCTGGTTGCCACCGGTCTATCATGTGCTGCATGGAGTTCAATTAGACGGCGGTCGCGGAGCGGGCCCTGCGGCGCCAGACCGCAAGCGCCGTCAGCGCGGCCAGGGCCATCACCGCTATCCCGTAGACATAGGTCGTGTCGCGCAGGCCATAGTGGGTGACCGCGACTCCGGCGAGAAGCGCTGGAAGGCTGAAAGCGAGATAGACGACGATGAAGATCGAAGCGAGCAGCCCGGCGCGCTTGTCCGGCGGAGCCAGAGGTGCCAGGCTGCGGAAGACTGCGGAGAACGCCGGACCGAAGCCGAGGCCGGCCAGCACCCTGCCGGCGTAGAGGCCAACGGCCCAGCCGAGCGCTACCGCAAGCACGGTGACCCCAACACCCACTACCAGGACGAGCGAGGCACGGATCACGATCACGCGCATCCGCCGCCCGCACGAGGGTGGCGGCCACCGCGACGGCACCCATCAATGCGACAATCACCCCGGCACCGGCGAGCAACCCGTCTAATGGACGATGTTGGACCACGGCATGGTCGATCTTGCCCTCCTCGTTGGTGACCAGGATCGTAGAACCGCGTAGCTGCTTGCCGCCGAACGCCGTGGCCCCCCACTCGATAGAGATACGCTGACCACTACTCGCCTGGTCAGTGAAGACCAAGGACTCGTAGATCTCTGCCGCAGTCCACAACATCTGCCTGACCCGATCACGACCCTCGACCGACTTGCGCAGGGCGGATGCTTCCAAGACGACGTTCTGGGCAAATCCCTCGGCGAACGCTTTGACATTCCTGGTGAAAAAGGCCTTCCGCCACGCTGTGAGTGCGTCCGATGGCGCGTTTTCAGCGTCAGTTTTCGTCATTGTCTCTCTCCTGCTTCTGCTTTGGCAGCCTTTGCAGAACCCCACAGGGAACCTGGATTGACGCGATCTGGATAGAGGGAGAGCATCTTGTCATAGAGTTCACGTGTGGTTGTCGTTTCATGGTTCAAACGGTTGAAATCCCGAATGTAGTGTTGTGTCGCTGCAATATGTTGCGGACTATCCGAATTTTCGGGATGCTTATGGCCCGCAACAACTGCACGTGGTTTCAGGTATGGTGGTACCGTTTGTCAAGACAGTTTTGGGGCAAAAATAAGACAAAACACAACCATTCGAGAAATGCCCAGTTCTATCTTTTCAGATACACTTGCGCTGGTGTTTGATAATCAAGCGCTTGATGCAAACGCTCATGATTGTAGAACGTGAAATAGGCTTGTAAGTTCCGTATCGCATCTGTAACTGTTTGATAATCCTTGATATACACCTCCTCATATTTCACACTTCGCCATAATCTCTCGACGAAAATGTTGTCTAACGCTCTGCCACGGCCATCCCAACTGATACGCACATCAGCTGCTTTGAGCCTACTTGTAAACTCAGCACTGGTAAATTGCACTCCCTGGTCACTGTTAAAGATCTCAGGTGTGGTGACGCGTAATGCTCGATCCAGGGCTTCCAGACAAAAGCTGGTATCCAGAGTGATCGAGATTTCCCAGGATAAGACGTAGCGACTGAACCAATCGATGACGGCCATCAAGTAGATGAAGCCTCGCTGGAGGCGAATATACGTGATATCACAACTCCAGACTTGATTACAGCGTTCAATAGGCATTGCCCTCAATAAGTACGGATACCGCTGCTCTGTCGGAGCTGGCAGGCTGGTGCGTGGCTGCGGGTAAATCGCTTCCAGACCCATCAATTGCAGCAATCGCCGCACGCGTTTGCGTTCTACTGGGTAGTCTTGTGTGTGCAACCAAGCTGCCATTTTCCTGGCTCCATAGAATGGCGTCCGCGTGTATTGCTCATCTAACAAGCGCATCAGCAGCAGGTTTTCCTCACTTTCTCCCATTGGCTCATGATAGTAACTCGATCGGGCCAGGCCCAGCAGTTTGCATTGTTGGGTAATACTCAAATCAGGATGACCTGGCTCAATCAATCCTCGTTTCGCCTCAATGGAGTGTTTTTGATTTTTTTTCCAACCAGTCTACCTGCACTTTCAATTGGCCGATTTGCTGGTAAAGACTGGCTATGAGCGCTTCTTCGCTTTTCTCTTGCTTGCCGGGTTGGCTTGAAAACAGATCGGGCAAACCATCCAATGCCTGTTTCTTCCATTGCGCAATCTGCGTCGGGTGAACTCCATACTCAGCGGCGATTTCATTCGCCGTTTTCTGCCCTTTGATGGCTTCCAAGGCCACTCTGGTCTTCAGCTCTGTGCTGTATCGCTTCCGTTGAACTGACATCGTTTTCCTCCTTCTAGCGCGTCTCTCGATACAGCTATTTTATCTTATCGACCTGTCCAATTTCTTGGTACCATCATAGTCCATCGTCATGCTTATTTGATTGTAACCTAACAACTCTTGCACTACCTTTGGATATACACCCATACTCCACAACGTCTCAAGCCAGATTAAACAGCTTGAGACGTTCGTTTACTAATTGGCTATCGCCAACTAACAATATAAGACTTTACTTCCATAGTACATCTTCCAGCTTCTTGATTGCTTCCCTATGGATTGTCGGCAACACCTGACTATAGGTATCTACTGTCTCTTGAATACGGTTATGACCGAGCAACTCTTGCACCACTTTCGGATGAACACCCATACTGAGCAAGATGGTTGCTATACTATGTCTTAGGTCATGCAGGCGCATATCAGGAAGGCCAGCCTTTTTTAGAAGTCGTTTGAATAGCTCCAATGCCCGATTAGGGTTCAAAGGCGTTCCGAGTGAGGTACAAAACACGAGATCATGTTCTTGCCACACTGCACCCATTTGTAACTTTGTTTCTAACTGCTTCACACGATGCCGCCGCAATGCCTCAACAGTGAAAG
>CATPCK010000970.1 GCA_955652655.1 uncultured Ktedonobacteraceae bacterium
ATTGATCCGCCTATTGGCCCGGTTGGAATGCGCTGCTCAGTCGTGGGTTGCTCGTCGATCAGGGGCTTTTGTGGTGCAGGTGCCGGGTTCGCGACTGGTTTATTGATGACCTGAGTTTTATCGGCGTCACTCAAGATACCAGTCAGCCAATCCGGCAATTCTCCGCCTGTGTTGCTATTCGTCACTCCAGGTATCGATACCTGCGGCGATGCTGGCAACTGCGCCGAAGCGGGTGGTGGCGCGTTGTGCGGCATATTCCCAGCGCTAAAGGTCATCGTTGCGGCATCTTGCAGGGGTTGCTGCTGCGGCGATGGCGTAACTGGCCGCCCTGAGGCAGATCCATTCATGAGCTGTTGCATCATAAACTCAACCTGGGCGACCTTGTCATTCCAGCCGCGGCTGCGCAGGAAACCCAGCAGGGCATTGTAGACCGTCAAGGCCTGTTCCTGCTCTCCTAAAGCACGGTGAGCTTCGGCCGCTTCCTGGCAGAGCTGAACCAATTGGTCAGACTCTTCAACGGTCAGAGCGTCGAGATTCACGCGGTCAACAGCCTCATCAAAATGGACCGTCGCTGTGCGCAAGTCTCCACGCGCACGATAGCATTGTCCCAATGCATAGTAGCAAGAGAGTGCGTAATCGGGATCATTGAGCAGCAACTGGAATTGACTGATGGCCTCATCCCAGCGTTGCTGCTCTTGATACAGCCAGCCTAAAAAGTATCGCGCGTCTGGCCGATCAAAGCCACTCTCCAGGATCTGTTCACAGAGGTCGATAGCATCATTAAAACGACCCTGGGTCTGAAAGGTTTGAGCTTGTTTCAACACTCCTGTGACCTGGCTAGCAGTAATTCGTCTATGTGAAGCTGATTCCATGCCACCAGCCATGCCAACACTGGCATAAGACGGCCCAGGATTACCACCCCCACCAAAATTGCCTGCGCTACCCATGTTACCCATGATGCCTGTATTCCCTCCGCTAAAGTTGCCCGTTGTGGTCGTCTCGGCCAGTGGGCTACCTGTAAATGCTAAAGAGCCTGATGGCGTGCCAGCCATCGTACCCGTTACCGATGAAAACGTTGCCCCTGCTCCTGCCGGGAGAGGGCCTGATTGTTGCTGCTTATGCCCATTCATCGATGAGAGCAGCTGCTGCGCCTGTTTATTTGAAGCATCTGCGTACAGTACTTCTTCGCATTGTGCACGGGCCGCTGTAACGTTATTGCGTTGAAGATATCCTTGAGCGGCAGCCAGGCGCTCCTGAATCATAAAGGTGATATCTTTTTTCCCGTAGTAGTAGGCAGCGAGCCGCTCGTGTGGCTCGGGGTCGCCAGGAGACAACTGAACGGCCTTTTGCCAGGCCGCTTCGGCTCGAGCGCCTTGACCGGCCTGCGAGTATAAATCCGCCAGGTGGAGATACGCGACGTATGCATCGTCGCGCCGGTTAAGAATGCCATAGAGCTCAGCTGTCTTGCTCAAAGCGATAATGTTGCTATGATCACGCTTCAGCGTATATTCATATTCGTCGAGAGCTTTCTGCCACTGCTTGGTCTGCATGTAGCAGAAACCTAGACCACCACGGGCCATCGCGTCATCTGGGAACTCTGCTAGTGCTCGCTGGTACTCCTTTGCGGCCTCCGCCCACTGGCTATCCCAACGGTATCGGTCTGCTGCATTCATCGCCGTACTGAAGGCTTGTCTGTTCCCAGGCATTAAAGGTTCGCTTTCTCACATAATATTACACAAGGGAGGCACGACATATCGCACCGCCCAAACTCAACTGCAAACTCAACTGTCTAGTTAAGTCTAGGTTACTACAAAACTTGTTTTACGCCTCTTTTTTTGGTACTAAAGTACCTTTTGTCCAGTAAGGGCAATTTGAGGTATCACCCGCGGTAATTGATGAATTGTAAGGCTACCGGGTAATCTTTTTGCTTGAGCAGGGCGATTACACCTTGCAACTCATCGCGGCTTTTGGCCGTCACTCGCACGGCATCTCCCTGGACTTGTGGACGCACTTTGGGGTTGTTGTCACGGATATACTTGCTTATCTCTTTGGCGAGTTCCTGTGAAATCCCCTGTTGCAATTCAATGACCTGGCGTACTTTGCCACCAGCCGCGTTCTCCTCTTTCCCCGGTTTGAAGATCTTCAAGGAGAGGTTGCGGCGAATCGCTTTCGATTCAAGGATATCCCGTACACTTTTGAGCGTCAATGAACTATCGGTAAGGATAGTGACGCTCGTTTTACTGTGTGTTATCTCGGTTTTTGTATCTTTCAAATCGTAACGAGTCTGGACTTCTCGTCGTGTCTGATCAAGGGCATTGACCAGTTCCTGCTCGTCGAATTGTGAAACTATATCAAATGAACAATCTCCAGCCATCGTATTCCTCTCTTTAACGTGTAATTGGTACCGAATGGCTACCAGGGGATATTCCCTCTCCATGTCCCAACAAATATTATACTGTCTATCTGTGTATCTATGGGGCATTGTAGCGCATTTTGATAGCATTTGCTATTATACCCCCCAAGTCTCTCACTTGAGTAGGCAAAGGTAGATATCTCGTGAGTGGAACTGGAAAAGATTGGCACCCGTAGGGGCGGGGGAAGGGTTGCGTGGGGAGGGGACGCTTGCGTCGCCCTGGCAGGAGGGGGGAAAGCGTGCACAGGCACAGGACGATGGGCGACGCAAGCGTCCCCACTCCACTCCGCACCACCCCCGCCCCTACGGGTCCGAAGGCGCTCCCGAAGCGATGACACATAAAACCTCCCCGTGTAAAACCACTCCCGCCCCTACGAGACGAATCCGCTTTCCGAGGAGCTTATGTACCCCTAAATTGTGTATAGAAGGCAGACTCTTTGTTGCATGCTTTGTGATATTATAGAAGGTGCCAACCTGGAGACTGGAAGAGAACATGTCAGCAACGATTTATGATAGCAAGCCGCTGGCTGCTCGTATGACAGAAGAACTGCGTGCAGAAGCCGCCCAATTTCGCAAACACCATCAGCGGCCGGCGCGCCTGGCGCAGTTGGTGGCAGGGCATGATGCCGCGGCGGAGGTCTATAGCAGGCAGCTGGTACGATCATGCCGGGCCATCGGATTGGACTGCGCCACGCTGGCCTACCCTTTTGAAATCGAAGAAGAAGATTTGCGAGTAGAAGTGGCCGCTCTCAACGACGACGCCAATACCGATGGCGTCGTCCTCCTGCTGCCGCTGCCAGCACATATTCGACAACGCATAGTAACTGATGTCCTGCGTCCAGAAAAGGATGTTGACGGCCTTGGCTCGCGCAACGCCGGAAACCTGCTGCTTGGCTTCCCCAGCTTCATTCCTTCCACTGCTGATGCCATGCTCGCCGTCCTGCGCGATGCCGGTATCGCGGTAGACGGTGGCAATGCCGTTATCGTGGGACGCAGCAATATTGGTGGCAAACCTATTGCGCTTGTCTTGCTGCGCCAGGATGCTACAGTAACCATCTGCCACTCGTATACACACGACCTCGCCAGTATTACCAGGAGCGCCGATATTCTCGTGGTGAGCACGGGACGCCCGGGCAGTATCACTGCTGATATGGTGAAGCCGGGCGCGATTGTGCTGGATGCTGGTATCAATACCATCAATGGAAAAGTTGTCGGTGATATCGACTTTGCTGGCGTGAAAGAGGTGGCCTCTTTTCTCACTCCGGTACCCGGTGGCCTGGGCCCGCTCACCCATTTGATGTTGATCCGCCATACACTGCTTGGCCCGCAGTAGATCAATAATACCTGCTGGAGGCTGTTGCGTAGCGGTTCTGCCGGGTTACTATATCACCGGTGACGCGGACGGCGATGCCCTCTTTTTCGAGCGCGCGCCGCAGATCGGTCAGGTTGATATCGTTGCCCGCGATGAGTAAAGTGGGGCCAAGTTTGCGTAGATGATATTTTTGTAGATTTCTCGAAGCACACATTTCATCCGCGAC
>CATPCK010000971.1 GCA_955652655.1 uncultured Ktedonobacteraceae bacterium
TCAGTGAGGACAGATCGCGTTTGGGACGTTCTCTCGCGTTCGGGAAAGAGGGTGATCACCGTTGGCGTGCCACAAACGTATCCACCAAAGCCTGTCAACGGCATCCAGGTAGGGTGCTTCCTCTCTCCCTCGACGAAGAATGCTGATAGACCTTACACATATCCCGCCTCGGTGATGAAGGAAATTGAAGCTACCGTCGGTGAATACCTGGTGGATGTGCCTGATTTCCGCACAGAGGATAAAGAATACCTGCTGCGCCAGATTTATACCATGACCGAGAAGCGTTTTAAGCTCGTCAAAAAGTGGATCGTGGAGAAAGAGTGGGACTTCTTCATGTTCGTTGAGATGGGTACTGACCGTATTCAGCACGGCCTATGGAAGTATCATGATCCCACCCACCACAAGTACGAGGTCAATCAGCGGCTGAACAACAGCATCCATGACTATTATCGCTATATCGATAACGAGATTGGTCAGATCCTGGACCTGGTGGATGATGACACGACGGTGTTCATCGTCTCTGACCACGGAGCCAAAAAGATGGATGGCGGCATCTGTGTCAATGAATGGCTCATACACGAAGGGTATCTTACACTAAAAACGCTGCCACAGACGCTGACGGCTATCGAAAGGTGCGCGATTGACTGGAGCAGGACGAAGGTGTGGGGCGACGGTGGGTATTACGCGCGCATCTTCCTCAATGTCGAGGGGCGAGAACCACAGGGCATAGTAAAGCCCGGCGAGGTTGAGGCGCTGCGTGATGAGCTTACTGCGAAGTTTGAAGCGCTGGCGGATCACAATGGCGTGAATATTGGGACGAAGGTCTACAAACCGCAAGAGATATACAAAGAGGTACATGGTGTTCCGCCTGACCTGATTGTCTACTTTGGTGACCTCTTCTGGCGTTCTGTTGGAACGGTTGGTCACGGCTCTATCTACACGTTTGATAACGATATAGGGCCTGATGATTGCAATCACGCGCAATTTGGCATGGTGATCAAACATGATCCCGATGTGCACGAAGGTTCAGGTGGGCGCGAGTTGACAGGGCTACAACTTATGGATTTGGCCCCGGCAATTCTGGAACAATTTGGCGTTCCTGTTCCCGCTGATATGCAGGGGAAAGCATTTTGACGAAGCATACTGAGGAGAAAGAATTAGTGGCAAATACAGGATTTACTATCTGGTTTACCGGCCTTTCTGGGGCCGGGAAAAGTACCCTTGCTGAGGTCATCGAGCGGCGCCTGAAAGAGCAAGGGCGCAACGTCGAGATATTGGATGGAGATATAGTACGCACGCATTTAAGCAAGGGTCTGGGTTTTAGCCGCGAGGATCGCGATACCAATATTAAGCGCATCGCTTTTGTTTGTAGTCTGCTGACGCGCAATGGTGTCGTGTGCATCTCGGCCGCCATTGCTCCCTATAGAGAGGCGCGCGAGTGGGCACGCCGTGAAATTGGGGATTTTGTCGAAGTCTATGTCAAATGTCCTCTTGAAGTCTGCCGCCAGCGAGATGTAAAGGGCCTCTACAAGCTTGTCGATGAAGGAAAGATCAAGAACTTCACCGGTGTAGACGATCCATACGAAGAGCCTGAGAATCCAGAGCTGGTCATCGAGACAGATAAAGAGAGCGTTGAGGAGAGCGTTTCACGTATCTTCGCAAAGCTGGTCGAGTTAGGATACCTCGAAGACGAGGGAAACTCTGAAGATGAGGCGAAGGTCGTGACCGAGCGCCTGGCGGCCCTGGGCTATTTGTAGAAAATAGGTGATGATTAAGCATGACAAATCAATTGATTGCTCCTCACGGTGGGGAACTCGTGTTAAATATGGCAAGTGAGGCAGAGCGAGTAGACCTGCAGGAACGTGCCAGGGGACTGCCCGAAGTCACAGTGGGGTCGCGCCAACTGGCCGACCTGGAAATGCTGGCGATTGGCGCGTATAGTCCGCTGAGTGGTTTCATGAAGCGCGCCGATTACCTGGGTGCCGTCAACGACATGCACCTGGAGAACGGCTTGCCGTGGTCAGTGCCGATAACCCTCTCAGTAACGCCGGAGCAGGCCGCGGGTTTGAAAGAGGGCTCGCAGGTCGCACTCATGAACGAACAGGGGACGCTGCAGGCGGTGATGCTGCTTGAAGAGAAATATGGATATGATAAACAGCATGAGGCAAGCAAGGTCTATAGAACGACAGAAGAGGCGCATCCAGGCGTAAAAGTTGTCTATCAGCAAGGAGATGTGCTGTTGGGAGGACATGTACGCGTCGTTGCTTTGTCGAAGCAGGCCTTCGCGAAGTATCGCTTTACGCCGGCACAGTCTCGCCAGCAATTTACTGAGAAGGGCTGGAGGCGCGTGGTGGGTTTCCAGACGCGCAACCCTGTCCACCGGGCGCATGAATATATCCAGAAGTGCGCGTTAGAGACGGTAGACGGCCTCTACCTGCATCCCCTGGTAGGTGATACAAAGGGCGATGATATTCCCGCCGATGTACGCATGCGCTGTTACGAAGTGTTGCTGGAGAACTACTATCCAGAAGACCGGGTCGTACTCGGGGTACTGCCTGCCGCTATGCGCTACGCTGGTCCGCGCGAAGCCATTTTCCACGCGTTGATGCGCAAGAATTATGGTTGCTCGCATTTCATCGTCGGTCGCGACCATGCCGGTGTCGGCAACTATTATGGGACGTATGATGCGCACTACATCTTTGCCGAGTTCGATGCGGCAAAGCTGGGCATCACCCCTATGTTCTTTGATCACACCTTCTTCTGCCGCGCCTGCGACTCAATGGCTTCCTCGAAGACATGCCCGCACGGCAATGATCAGCATGTGACATTGAGCGGTACGAAAGTGCGCCAGATGTTGCAGGCGGGAGAGATTCCCCCGCGCGAATTTTCACGTCCAGAGGTTGCAAAAGTACTGATTGAAGCGATGCGCCAACCTGTAGCGTAATATAAATCAGAGTCTGAGGAGACGAGTTGCGATCTCTTAAGCGTCAAAACTAGCACCCATACTCGCCTCCTCTATATAGTATGTATGGTCAAGCAACGAAGAGAGAAGAAGATGTTAATTGCTAGAGCTCCAATGCGTATCAGCTTTGGAGGCGGGGGAACCGACCTGGAGGCATATTATGCTAAATACGGTGGGCTGGTAATCAGTTCGGCGATCAATAAGTATTTTTATGCTGTCATCACCACCGATGAGTCTGATGACTTGCAGGTTATCTCGGCGGATTATCGTTCGTTATTCCGCCATTCGCCCTACAATGACCTCTTCTGGAATGGGGACCTTGCTCTCCCGAAAGCTATACTGCATCATTTTGGTATTCGTCGCGGTATCAATCTCTTTGTTGCCAGTGAGGTGCCACCTGGAACGGGTCTGGGATCATCCAGTGCCGCAGCTGTAACTATGGTGCGCGCTATTTCAACGCTGGTCGAGCAGCCGATGACCAAGCAGCAAGTAGCGGAGCTGGCCTCGTACATTGAAATCGGTAAAATGGGCATGCCGATAGGCAAGCAGGATCAGTATGCGTCTGCTTTTGGCGGATTGAACAAGATTACTTTTAGCAGTAAGGGTGTGACAGTTGAGCCATTATACATTGACCCGGATATACGAAAGACGTTAGAGCGACGTTTGATGCTCTTCTTTACGGGCAGTTCCCGCGAATCGACCTCCATTCTGAAGCACCAACGTAAATCGACGCAGGATCGCGATGAAGCAGTGCTGCAGGCTCTCCATCATATCAAGCAGGTGGCGGTGGATATACAGTCCTGCCTGGGGCGTGGCGACCTGGACGAGTTTGCACGACTGCTGGATTATGCATGGCAGGAGAAACGCCGCCTTGCGCCAGGTCTTTCAACAGGTTTTATTGATGAATTATATACGCTCGCGCTTGAGAAGGGGGCATTGGCCGGGAAGATTACCGGTGCTGGCGGCGGAGGTTTCCTGATGCTCTATTGTCACGAAGAGGCGCAGGACGCTGTGACCGTGGCATTGGAGGAGCGCGGCTTAAAACGTATGAATTTCCATTTTGACCAGCAGGGGGCAACGGTTTTATTAAATGTTGCTAACTTTAACAATCTGTGGGTAGCGCCATATGCTGAGCCTGAACCGCAGTTGCAGACACAATAGCATCCCCATATGTTGGAGAGAAGAAGGGTACTAGAAATTGGAGTCAATTAACAGCTACTTTTCTGAGCTTGAGCAGATGGTGCGAGCCATCTCCCGACCAGACCTTGAACGTGTGCTGAGTCTGCTTGAAAACGTCTATCACAATGGGCACCGCGTCTTCATCATGGGCAATGGAGGGAGCGCTGCTACTGCCTCACATTTTGCGCTTGACCTGGCGAAAAACACCATCATAGCGGATGCGCCGCGCCTCAAAGCA
>CATPCK010000972.1 GCA_955652655.1 uncultured Ktedonobacteraceae bacterium
CACGCCAACCATGCTAAGTGGAGCATATCGCCTCAAAGCCGTTGAGAGCAAGGTGATCGCTGCCTATACTAACAAAGTGCCGACAGGTGCATATCGCGGCGCAGGCCGGCCAGAAGCGGCCTATATCCTGGAGCGCACCATGGATCGCATCGCTCATGAGTCAGGTCTCGATCCTGCTGAGGTGCGCCGCCGCAATTTTATCGCGCCTGATTCCTTTCCCTACCGCACAGTAACCGGAGCGCAGTACGACAGCGGTAACTATGCGGCGGCCCTTGACAGGGTACTTGAACTGGCCGACTACGCCGGTTGGCGCGCGCAACAGCAGGAGCGGCGCGCAGCTGACAGTGCAAAACTCCTCGGCATTGGCATCTCCACCTTTACCGAAGTTTCCGGTGGCGGTTTAGGTCCATCCAGACCCGGTATACCCCAGGAGGCCGCGACGGTACGTATTAGACGGGATGGTACCATCCTCGTACAGAGTGGCGTTGCAACCAATGGACAGGGCCACTTTACCGCCTTTGCCCAGATTGCCGCGACAACATTCAACCTACCCGGCTCTCGGATTGAAGTCCAGATGAACGATACTGCCCTGCCCGCTTTCGGTATCGGTACGTTCGGCAGCCGCACTACCCAGGTATCAGGTACCGCCGTGCTACTCGCCGCGGAAGCAACCCGCGACAAGGCTTTCCAGGTGGCCGGACAACTGCTGGAAGCCGCACCTAAGGACCTGGTTATAGAAGATGGCAAAGTGATGGTACGCGGCGTTCCTGCACGAGCGGTCGAACTGGCCCGGCTCGCCCAATTGGTCGAGGAACAACCCGACCTGGTTGAGCACGAGCCCCCCAACCCGGCTAACGGCGTACCTATCGAAGGATTGGCCGCGTGGCGCGATTTCAACCCTTCATCAGCAACCTACTCTTCGGGCGCCCATATGGCTATCGTTGAGGTGGATAGTGACACAGGCGATGCGCGGATACTCAGATACGTGGCGGTAGATGACTGTGGGCGCGTGCTCAATCACTACCTTGCCGAGGCTCAGGTACACGGTGGCCTGGCACAGGGTATCGGCCAGGCACTCTATGAAGAGACCGTTTATGACGAGGATGGCCAGCTTCTCACCGGCACGCTCATGGATTACACCTTGCCAATCGCGGCTCAGGTACCGGACTTTGTAACCGCCTCGGTTGAGACGCCTTCACCGATTAATCCACTTGGAGCAAAGGGCGTTGGCGAAGCGGGCTGTATTGCCGCGCCGCCCGCCATTGTCAATGCTGTGCTGGACGCCCTCGCACCACTGGGTATCAAATCGATTGATATGCCGCTCAGGTCGGAGAAAATCTGGTCTTTAATACAGGCAGCCCATAATGGTAGCCTCGAGCAAGGTGAGGTCGCTCCACCAGCAGTCTTCTCACAAGTTGCTGGTTCAAAAGAAGGTTTTGGGCAGACGTTTGTGTAGCTCAATGTTTAAACAAAAAACAAAACGGTGAGCCTGCAGAGGGCGACCATAAGGGATCGCCAATATGTATCAACCTAAGAAAAGCCCATCAAATGCTGTAGGGGCGAGAGTGGTGGAGTGGACGTGGGGTGGGCCTTGATGGTCGCCCGCTCTGAAGGGGATGCTTCCGGGCCAGAGCAAGGGTATCGAGGGCCACCGGGCGACCATCAAGGCCCACCCCGCCACTCCTCACCACCCTCGCCCCTACGGAATCCTGGGCCCGCGTCTTGAGTTGATGCGTATTGGCGATCCCTTGTGGTCGCCCTCTGCAGGCCGCATGCCTCATTAGCACCAAAGCTATCATTCGCTAGCTACCGCTCCAGGTCAATATCAAAATACTTGCGTAATGCAGCCGTATACTCCTGCTCATCTGCGATCTGCTGCTCATCGCGTTGCCCATCAGTCGTCACAATCAAGCGCGTATCGCTCAACGTTACTTGGCCGCGCGTGGTCATGCGCGTACAGACGCGGTGCTGCGTGAAGTGGGACTGCGGCGAACTTTGCTGATAACGACACATACCGGTGAAATCGGTAAGCTCGTGTGGATCAAGCGTGAAACGGTACATTGCCTCCTCGCCTGCGCCCGCTTCCCGGCGCAGGAGGATACAATGCTCCTCATTCCAATCGACGCGGTACACGCGTCCACCCTGTACCTGTTCGCCGGTCGCGAGACGCAACGGCTTGAGAAAGGAATCGCCGAACCCGACATCGGCAAGCCAGCGTTCCTGGAGGTCCACGGCCAACAGGAGGTGGTCGAACTCAGGACCGAAGCCTCCTTCGGCATGTGCCACCCCTGCTGAGAGCAGCGCCACCCGAAAGCCAAGTGCGCGCAGTTGTGCCGCGAACAATCCGTTGAGTTCATAGCAGAAGCCTCCACGTCTTCGCTCGACGATCTTGTTAGAGAGAGCCACCTCGTCGAGCACAATAGCACGCCCCAGGTGAATATCGAGATTCTCGAACGGCACTGCCAGCAGGTGTGCCTGGTGCAAGGCGCTCAGTGTTTCGAGGGTAGGAGCAGTCGGCCCGCTATAGTCTATCCGTTGGAAGTACCTGTCTACATTAGCATTCGTTTCCTCACTTTCCAAAGCGACTTAGAGCCACCCTCGCTTCTTGAAATACCAGAGTTGTAGTGCCGTAATCAGTCCCATAAAAGCCAGTACGATCCAGAAGAGATACCCATTGTCATGCTCGACCTGTGGCAAATGCCCAAAATTCTG
>CATPCK010000973.1 GCA_955652655.1 uncultured Ktedonobacteraceae bacterium
CAGGGCGACCAGATCAGCAGATACAGTTTATTGATGTGCGCGACCTGGCGAAATGGATTGTGCGCATGGTTGAAGAGGGCAAAACTGGTGCCTATAATGCCACAGGACCCGATTACAAACTCACGATGGAGGAATTCCTTGAGGAGTGCAAAGCGGCGACCGGCAGCGATGCTCGTTTCACGTGGGTTGGTGATTCGTTTGTGCCCGAAGATGAGGCGAATTTCCAGCCCTGGGCGTCCGATGAATATATCGGCATCAGTACCGTCAACTGCAGCAAAGCTTTTGCCGCTGGCCTGACGTTCCGTTCTCCTGGAGAGACAGCGCGCGACACACTCGCTTGGAAGACTGCCAGTCCTTCAAGCGATGAAATGCGTTCAGGCTTGAAGCCGCAACAGGAAAAAGCGCTGCTGGCAAAATGGCATCAACATTCTTCGCAATGAGAGTAAACGCAGCAGTAAAGGTTTCTGGAGCCCGTATATTGTAGGGGCGACCCTTGCGGTCGCCCAGGATCCTCTCCGCTGCGCCTCCTACGTACGAGAACGACACCTGATACTGGCAACGAAACGACATATGCTTCAAAAAGGGCAATCAAATGACAGCCAGATACAGGGGCTTACCTTCACTTACTACAATTCACTCGTGACACGTAAGACATTGGAGAAGAGTTGCATCTATTTCTATGCTCGTGCACGTGTTACCTGTATCTTCTTAACATTGTGGATAACTATGTGGACAAATGTTCTAATTGTGGATAACTTTCACCAATCTGCATCTTCAAACATACTGAACGCCGCTACAAAGTGGTATCATTGAGAAGGGGAAAACCAAACGATTAAACTTTAAAACTGGGAAAATATGTATTTTGAAAGGGACATGCACCATGCCTCAATCAGAACCACTTTTGCCGACCGTGACCAACACTACAGACTATACCTCGCTGCCCATCGACCCCAACCTTTGGTCCACAGCCATGCAAGCCATCTGTCACCGGCACGGCCTCCCAACAGACAAACTGGTGCGTTTTGGCGACGGCACAGACCCCGCCGATGGATCAAGCGTCGTCTTTGCCGCTGGCGACCACCTGGTAATCAAACTCTTCCCTCCCTATAGAAAAAACTTATTCGAGGCAGAACTCACTGTTGCTGAACATATCTACGGAAAACTCAGCGTGACCACACCTGAGATTTATGCACATGGTAGGCTGGACGATTGGCCCTACTTAATCATGAGCCGTGTTCCGGGTGTCTACCTCGCTGAGCTATGGGACACGTTTGACGTCAAGGAACAACTACGTTTCATCACAGAACTGGCAGAGGTCGTGGCGCATCTCCATGCTCTCCCTACCGACAACCTCCCCCTCCTCGATCACAATTGGCCGCGCCTTGTCGCCCACCGCATCGAGACCTGCGTGCAGCGCCATCGCGAGCAAGAGGTACCCGCATACTGGCTGCAGCTGATCCCCGCCTACCTTGAGTATGCCGCGCCCCTCTATCCTCCCATTTTTACCCCTGCCATCGTCAGCGGTGACATCCACCAGTACCACCTGCTCGCCACTCATCAAAACGGTCGCTGGCAGCTAACCGGACTCTTCGATTTCGACGATGCCTTGGTCGGCTTCCAGGAATACGACCTCGCCGCGGCAGGTCTTTTCATGATGGCCGGAAAACCTACACTCCTACGCGCATTCCTGCTGGAGTATGGATACCCCAAAACGGATATTAACGAACAATTGAGCCACCGCTTTATGGCTTATACACTGCTGCACCGCTACCGCCCCTTCAACTGGGTGCGAGTAGATTACGCAAACGCATCATGCAGCACCCTGGAAGATGTTGCAAGGACAATATATGCGCTTTAATTGTGCCGAAAGTTGGCTCTATTAACATCAACTTTGCTGAGGTTGGTATATTTCAAGGTGCTTCTCTCCATCCATTCGAGACCATTGCACCTTATCAAAGAAGATCAAGTTGTTGGTATGCTACCATGCCGTTTCCTCTTTTCGGCCTCTGTCTGGTATTAAATTTAATAAAGGATAGCTCAACAAAAAGTAATGGAATAACCAGTGAAAGAGGCTTACTTATGTCAATTTGGTCGAGGGGTGAGAACACAGTTCTATCTGGTTCCTGTTAGTGATGTTCCTTCCGGTGGATATGTAAAGCTAAGTCTTCTGAAAGCCAAAAACAACCAGCAGAAAAAGATACATTGGGCGCAGGATTACGAATTGTAGCGTCGGTGGAGGGAATCGAACCCACGACCTAGGCTTTAGGAGAGCCTCGCTCTATCCACTGAGCTACACCGACATGCTGCTCACGATGTCCTATTCCGTGTCAACGCGCTTGCTCTATCCATTGAGCTACGTCGGCACAGTGGTAGTATAACACGGTGTGGTAGGAGTGGCAAGGGCGATTTTTCTAATTTTCTAACTTACCACTCTCCTGCGGAACGTCCGTATACCTATAAACAAAAACCCCACAAAGGTGACACTCAATCCCAGGATCACCCAGCCCATTGCCAGCGTCGGGATAGTATGCCCTTGAATGGCTGGCACCATAGCGGCACGCAATCC
>CATPCK010000974.1 GCA_955652655.1 uncultured Ktedonobacteraceae bacterium
CCATAGAGAGTCTTCCTTGTGGTCAGAGTTTTTTATATTCTACAAGGAAAACTCTTCTTTTTCACCCTCTTGAGGCGAGATGGAGCCTCTCTTTTCCTCCTTCTGTATTATCGCTCAGCTTTTTAGAATGGGAAAGCCCTGGTGGGGTTGTAGGGTAACTATGCAATGGAGAAGTTGCATGATAAGATACGATTCTCTGGAAGCGGGTAGTTCTTTACACCTGTAGCAAGGCGTTTTCCTCTATTGTTAACGAGGGATGTTAACGAGGAGAAATTTCAATGACGAAATACGGGTTTGTAATTGACCAGCGAAAGTGTATTGGGTGTCATGCCTGTACCGTGGCGTGCAAGGCCGAGCATGATGTGCCCATTGGGGTCTATCGCACGTGGGTCAAGTATATTGAGAAGGGCGAGTTTCCTAACACGCGCCGTTATTTTTTGGTCAACCGCTGCAATCACTGTGATGATGCTCCCTGTGTCGCTATTTGTCCTACCAGGGCACTTTATAAACGCAGCGATGGTATCGTAGATTTTGATGCGAGTCGTTGTATCGGTTGTAAATCGTGTATGCAGGCATGCCCCTATGACGCGCTCTATATTGATCCATACAGCCAGACGGCGGCCAAGTGCAATTATTGCGCTCATCGTACTGAAGTGGGATTGGAACCGGCATGTGTGACGGTCTGCCCGGAACGCGCTATTATCGCGGGCGATATGCATAACCCGGTTACGGAGATTGCCAGGATCATTGCTCGTGAGCCGGTGCGCGTGCGCAAGGCAGAGCAGGGGACAAAACCTAATGTTTATTATGTAGGGGCAGAAGAGGCGGCGATCAATCCTGAGGTGGCGGTGGAGGAATTGCCACATATGACGATGTGGGGTACGCTGCTCAAGCCGCATCACGAGGATGAGAGCGCGATAGATAGAGGCAGGTCGCTGCGCCCACTACAGACCATTAATCCCCTCAAACCCTACCAGCCAGCAGAGACAGCGCGGCGTGAAGCTGGTGGTGCACATGTTGTCTATGATACGCCTAAGAATACGGCTCCATGGGGCTGGAAGGTTTCGGCCTACCTGGCGACAAAATCAGTGGGGGCCGGCGTGATGATGGTAGCGGCCATGGCTATCGCGCTCTATGGGCTGCAGGGTCCGCTCAGCAGCACGATGAACGCTCTGCTGGGTATAGGCGCACCGGTGATTGGTGGCTTTTTTGTCGCCGTGACGTTGGTGCTGTTGATTGCAGATTTGAAGCGTCCGGATCGCGCCCTTATGCTGGTGACCAGGGCTAATCCTGGCTCGTGGCTGGTGTGGGGAGGCTATATACTGGGAGTGTTTGGGCTGATAGAGGCAGCGTGGTTTGGCGCGGCGCTTTTCGGGCTCTCCAACGTGGTGCGCTGGCTGCTCATTCCGGCTGCGCTTTTTGGGGCGGCCGCAGCCGGGTACAGCGCTTTCCTTTTTGGACAGGCCGAAGGCCGCGATTTCTGGCAGAACCCGCTCATGCTGCCAATTTTGCTTGTACAGGCAGCGCTGGCGGGTGCGGCAAGCTTAGGGCTGCTCTCCTGGGCGCTGAACGCAGGCGCTACCATAAGCAATTTCTTAACCATTATGCTGCTGAGCGCAATCGTGCTGCATGCGCTGCTGATTTTCATTGAGGTGTTCGGTTCGCACAGCAATAGCCACGTGGCTGCCGCGGCTCGCTTTATGACGAGAGGTGGGCTGAAGGATACCTTCTGGGGGCCGTTCTTCGCGGTCGGCTCGCTCATTCCTATAGTCATGTTGTGTATTGCTTTGTTTGCGCCTGCTGCTGAGCCTGCTTTGTTGGGGATCGCAGGAATAGGGGCGCTGACCGGGCTGTACGCCTATGAGCATTGTTTTGTGGTGGCGGGGCAGGTTGTGCCTTTGAGTTGAAGTAGGAGAGTAATAATGACTGAGATATCATTGGAGCAGCATGTGGCGCCGAGCGGAGAGCGGATGACCGTGCGGGATCTGGCGTCGTGCCCGCCACCGGAGCGATGGCAGGATTGGGTGGAGTATGACGCGAAGGCATGGCCGCGCAAGGTGGAGAAACACTATGAAATTATTCCGACCATCTGCTTTAACTGTGAAGCGGCCTGCGGTTTGATGGCCTATGTGGATAAGGAGACGGGGCGGGTCAAGAAATTCGAGGGGAATCCCTATCATCCTGGGAGTCGCGGGCGCAACTGTGCCAAGGGACCGGCCACGATCAACCAGGTGAATGATCCTGAGCGCATCCTGTATCCGCTGAAGCGAGCGGGGAAGCGCGGTGAGGGCAAGTGGGAACGCACGACCTGGAACGAGGTGCTGGATACTTTTGCGAGCAAGATACGTGAGGCCATTGTTGAGAACCGGCGTAACGAAGTGATGTATCACGTAGGTCGGCCCGGGCATGATGGCTACATGGAACGCGTGTTGGGAGCGTGGGGGATAGATGGTCATAATAGCCATACCAACGTGTGTTCATCCTCGGCGCGTTTTGGCTACCAGATCTGGTGTGGCGTCGATCGCCCTTCGCCAGACCACGCGAATGCGCGTTTTATTTTGCTCATTAGTTCGCACCTGGAGACAGGCCATTATTTCAATCCGCAGGCACAGCGTATCATCGAGGGCAAGATGAAGGGGGCCAGGCTGGCCGTGATGGACCCGCGTCTCTCAAACACGGCAAGCATGGCGGATTACTGGCTGCCGACGTGGCCAGGGTCAGAGGCCGCGGTGCTGCTGGCGATGGCGCGTATCATCCTGGAGGAGAGGCTGTACAACGGGGAGTACATGCGGCGCTGGGTGAACTGGCAGGATTACCTGGCCGCAGAGCGCCCCAACGAGGAGCAGACGTTCGAGCGCTTCATCGAGCTACTGATCGAGCTGTACGCGGAGTATACGCCTGCTTTTGCCGCGCAGGAGAGCGGGCTGACGGAGGAGAGTATTGTTGAGATCGCGTGGCAGGTTGGTCATGCCGGGACTGCTTTCGCGGCACATACCTGGCGAGCAGCTTCAGCCGGCAATGTCGGGGGGTGGCAGGTGGCACGCGCGCTCTGGTTTCTCTCCGTGCTCACCGGCAGCATTGGGACGCCAGGGGGAACGGCACCCAATAGCTGGAACAAGTTCGTGCCGGCACCATTTCTCAGGCCCAGCCCGTCAGAGGCGTGGAATGAACTGCTCTTCCCGCCGGAGTATCCCCTGGCGAATTACGAGATGAGCATCCTGCTGCCCTATTTTTTGAAGGAGGGGCGCGGTAAGCTGTCCGCTTATTTCACGCGCGCCTATAATCCTGTGTGGACGAATCCAGATGGCACGAGCTGGATCGAGATGTTGACCAATGAAAGGCAGGTGGAGCTGCACGCGGCTCTGACACCTGTATGGAGCGAGACGGCATGGTATGCAGATTATGTGTTGCCGATGGGTGTGGGCAGCGAACGGCACGACCTGATGAGTCAGGAGACCCACGCGGCGCGCTGGATTGGCTATCGCCAGCCGGTCTTGCGAGTTTACAAAGAGCGGCACGGCGAAGCGGTACAATTTACTTATCAGGCCAATCCCGGTGAGGTGTGGGAAGAGGACGAGTTCTGGATTGAACTGTCGTGGCGCATCGATCCAGACGGAAGCCTGGGCATACGTAAGTACTTCGAGTCGCCCTATCGTCCCGGCGAAAAACTCCGCATTGAAGAGTACTATCGCTGGATCTTTGAGCATAGCGTACCCGGGTTGCCAGTGACAGCGGCAAGGGAGCAGCTCACGCCGCTGGAGTACATGCAAAAGTATGGTTCTTTTGAAATTCCGCGGGAGAAGGCGCCTGTATTCTCATTGAATGAGCGGGAATTGAAACCTGTTGAGTTGGAGGGTACAAGTGTTGATGAGTGCAGCGGGAAGATCACGCGCAATGGGAGCGCAATTGGTGTGATGGTCGATGGCAAAGCATATGAGGGTTTCCCCACCGTTTCACGCAAACTGGAATTTTACTCATCGACGTTAAAGGAGTGGGGATGGCCGGAGTATGTGACTCCCGGCTATATACACAGTCACGTGCATCGCTCCGCGATTGATCACGAACGCGGCGAATACCTGTTGATACCCACATTTCGCTTGCCGACGCTGATACACACACGTTCGGGAAACGCGAAGTGGCTCTACGAAATATCGAATGCGAACCCTGTATGGCTGCATCCCAGCGATGCAAAACGGATTGGCGTCGAGACGGGCGACCTGCTGCGGGTGACGACTGAGATTGGCTACTATGTCAACCGCGCATGGGTGACAGACGGTATTCGTCCCGGTGTTGTTGCCTGTTCGCATCACCTGGGTAGGTGGCGGCTGGAGACCGGCAGGGGCACCGATCGCTGGTCTTCGGCGCTCGTTTCACTGGGAAAAGAAGGCGACAGCGCCTGGCGCATGAGGCAGATCGAAGGCATACAGCCTTTCGAGAGCGATGATCCGGACTCGGCCCGTATCTTCTGGCGCGAGGGTGGAGTGCATCAAAACCTGACGTTTCCTGTCCATCCCGATCCTATCAGTGGAATGCATTGCTGGCATCAGAAAGTTGTAGTTGAAGCGGCACACCCTGAAGACCGTTATGGTGATGTGTATGTCGATACGCGCAGGGCTCACGAAGTCTATCGGCGCTGGCTTGACATGACGCGCCCGCAGAGCGATCGACCCGATGGTTTACGCCGTCCTTTGTGGATGATCCGACCCTATCGTCCTTCTGAGAGTGCTTTTAAGGAAAAGAAGGAGTAAAGAGAGGACAACGATGTACTTCAAGCAATTGGTCAAAGAAGATTTGGGTTGCGCCAGCTATATGGTTGGCTGTTTGAATGAAGGAGTCTGTGCCGTGGTTGACCCGCGGCTGGACATGGTAGACGACATTTTGGAGCTGGCCGCTGCAAAAGGACTGCGGGTACAAGCAGTTATCGAGACACACAACCATGCCGATCACATCTCCGGACATGGGGAGATCGCGCGTCGCACGGGCGCGACCATCTACGTCCATGAACAGGCGCAGGTAGAGTATCCCCATAAAGACCTGAAGGATGGGGATGAGTTGGTGCTGGGCGTCACGAAACTGCGTGTTATTCATACCCCTGGGCATCGTCCAGAGCATATCGCTATCGCCGTCTCTGATACCAGCCGCAGCGATGATCCCTGGCTAGTACTTACCGGTGATTCACTCTTTATTGGAGATGTTGCGCGGCCCGACCTGGCTGTTCCTGGCGAGGAGGGCGCCGGTGCGCTCTACAACAGTATCTTCGAGCGCCTCTTGCGGTTGGAGGATGGCGTCGAAGTCTATCCCGCGCACGTGGCAGGCTCGTTGTGCGGACGCGGCATGAATTCCAAGACAAGTTCAACGATTGGTTTTGAGCGCAAGCATAATCCAGCAGTGACACCGCGTCCACGATCCACTTTTATTGCCGATATGAATGAAAATCTGCCACAGCGGCCGCCCAATATGGCTACTATCGTCGAGCGCAATCGCGGGGATTATGCTCACCAGGAGGCACCATTGGTGCCGTTGGCGCTTGACGCGCCGGCATTTCAGCGAAAAATGGAGGGTGGAGCACAAGTACTTGATACACGCTCGCCACACCAGTTTTGCGAAGGACATATTCCAGGGGTTATAGATGTTTTCTTGCGCGGCTCCGCCTTTGCCACACGCGCCGGGTTTGTAATCTCACCGGAGAGCCGCCTGCTGCTGGTGGTCAAGGACGAACGCGATTTGCACGATGCTATCACCCAGCTGGCAGTGGTCGGTTTCGACCAGGTGGTGGGCTACCTGGATGGAGGTATGGATGCGTGGCGAGAAGCCGGATTGCCGGTGCAACAATTGCAGCAGATGTCAATTGACGAATTGCACGAAGTATACCAGGGTCAGATGATCCTGGATGTGCGCGACAAGAGTGAATGGGACGAGGGGCATATTAAAGGGGCGAAACATATCCCATACTACTTTTTGGAGGAACGCTATCACGAACTTGATAACTCTCGCCCCCTGGCGGTCATTTGCGCCAGCGGTCAGCGCAGCACCCTTGCCTGCTCAATCCTGCAAAAGCATGGCTTTATACAGTTGTTGGATGTGCTGGGCGGGATGGATACGTGGAATGGGGC
>CATPCK010000975.1 GCA_955652655.1 uncultured Ktedonobacteraceae bacterium
ATATGACAAATTTAACTGCAGGGGTGCTGCTGTTGCCCTTACTAGGATTTGTGATCCTGGGAGTGACGGGGAGCGCCCTTCCGCGCAGGGTGATACTGGCTGTAGCATGGGGTGCTTGCGGTCTGGCTTTTCTCTTAGCCGCCATCAGTTTCTTCTCGATGCTTAGCACTCCCGAAGCGGCACGAACAAGTGACCAGGTACTCTATACCTGGGTGGTGTCGGGCGACTTTCAATTGAGTTTTGGCCTGTTGTTCGATCCTTTATCGGCCACGATGTTGATGATTGTAACAGGCGTAGGGCTGTTGATCCACATATATTCGGCCGGATATATGGAGGGTGATCCGGGTTTCTGGCGCTTCTTCAGCTACATGAACTTCTTTATTTTTGCCATGGTCTTGCTGGTGAGCGCGGATAACTTCCTCTTCTTGCTGGTCGGCTGGGGATTGGTTGGCCTGGCCTCCTTCCTGTTGATTGGTTTCTGGTACCAGAGGCGCACGGCAGTCGCGGCAGCACAAAAAGCTCTGGTCATCAATATCATCGGTGACTTTGGACTGATGATTGCTATCTTCCTGATCTTCAAACAGTATGGCGTGCTGAACTTTTACAATAATGCCAATGGACCTGGTGTCTTTTCCGCACTGGATCCAACAACGATAGGCCACAGGCTGCAGTTAGTGATTGCTCTCTGCCTCTTTGTGGCGTGCGCGGCCAAATCGGCACAGTTGCCGCTGTACATGTGGTTGCCAGATGCGATGGAGGGTCCAACCCCTGTCAGCGCGCTCATTCACGCTGCGACAATGGTGACGGCCGGTGTTTATCTCGTCGCGCGGGCGCACCCATTGTTTGAACTGGCTCCTACAGCTTTGACGATCGTTGCCGTCATTGGCGGGGTAACCGCGTTCTTCGCCGCGACCATCGCGCTCTTCCAACTGGATATCAAACGCGTGCTGGCCTACTCGACCATTAGTCAGCTTGGCTACATGTTTATGGGTGAAGGGGTTCATAACTACAGCGCGGGAATCTTCCACCTCACGACCCACGCCTACTTCAAGGCCCTGCTCTTCCTGGGCGCCGGAGCCGTCATTCACGCGCTGGGGGGTGAGCAGGATATGCGCCAGATGGGTGGCCTGAGAAGCAGGCTGCGCACGACCTTCTGGACGTTCCTGGTTGCCGCGCTGGCAATTAGTGGGATACCGCCCCTGGCTGGCTTCTGGAGTAAAGACGAAATTCTCGGCTCATTGCTGGCACAGGCAACGGCAAATCACAAGGCGATTTCATACTTGCTGTGGGGTATCGGTATCATCACGGTGGGTTTGACAGCGTTCTACATGTTCCGCCTGTTCTATGGCATCTTCATGGGAGATTATCGCGGCAGCGGTAGTGCCAGTCACGTGGGAGACGAGGAGGAGGAAGAGCCATCGCATCGTGCGGCAGGGCGCTTCACCATCCATGAAGCCCCGGCAATCATGACCATACCGCTCATTATCCTGGCTGTGCTTTCCATCATTGGCGGCCTGGTCGGCTCATTTGACCTGATTAGCCTGTCCAAGTGGCGGCCGCTTACGGCGTTCCTCTCACCAGTTTTCGCCGATGTGCATACGATGGCAACGGCTTCGTTAAGTGTCGAGTGGATATCAACGCTTTTGAGCGTAGTGATCGCCCTGCTGGGTATCTTCGCTGCCTGGAGATTGTACGGACGAGGCTTCCAGTACAAGGAGAACAAGCATCCGCTCTACCAGCTGGTATTTCACAAGTACTATGTCGATGAGATACTGGACGCGGTGGTTGTACAGCCTATTCTCTGGTTTGGACGAACGGCTGCGCGCCTGCTGGAAGGTGATGTGCTCGATGGTGGCAGTCGCGCTGTAGCCGGAGGGCTACGGGGAATCAGCGCGGGGTTGCGCCGCTTACAAACGGGCTATGTACGTAACTACGCCCTGGCCATACTAATTGGCGTGGTCTTGATTATTTTGTACTATGCAGTGAGGGGATAGAGGTATGTATCCAATTTTATCGATAATCACATTTCTCCCTCTCGCCGGTGGGATTGCCATACTGTTCATTCCCAAGAATCAGGTGACCACGATTCGTTGGACGGCCTTTGCTGTAGCGTGCGTCAATCTCTTCCAGGCTCTCGGGCTGATGCTGGCCTATTTTCAGGCCAATGTGTCGTCGACCTCGCCGGTTGCCGCGGGAGCGCCAAATAGTGCGTTTCTCTTCAATGAGCAACTGAACTGGATACCATCGGTGGGCATAAACTACAGCCTGGGTGTTGACGGCATCAGCCTTTTGCTGGTCACCCTGACGGCGCTGCTGACGCTGGTGTGTATCGGCGCATCATTTGGCGTCGAGCAGAAGGTCAAGAACTACATGGCCTTCATGCTGCTGCTTGAAAGCGGTATCATCGGCGTTTTTCTCTCCACCAATCTCTTCCTCTTTTACATTTTCTGGGAAGTGATGCTGATACCGGCCTATTTCCTGGTTGGCAGCTGGGGTGGTGAGCGGCGTATCTACGCTGCCTTCAAGTTCGTGCTCTATACCTCGCTAGGCAGTCTGCTGATGCTGGCCGGCATCATCGCCGTGGGGTATTTTCACCAGCAGACGGCGGGTGGCAGCTACACGCTCGACCTGGCAACGCTGCTCAATAGCAAGTTCAGCAATACCGTCCAGGTATGGCTGCTGCTGGCCTTCGCGGCAGCCTTTGTGGTGAAGGTGCCGTTAGTGCCGTTCCATAGCTGGCTGCCCGATGCGTATAGTGAAGCTCCGGCGCCGGTCACAGCCTTGCTGGCAGGGGCCATGTCAAAGACGGGTGCGTACGGCTTCCTACGTTTCTGCCTGCAGCTCTTCCCGTCGGCGGCACACACGCTGGCGCCACTCTTTAATACGCTGGCGGTGATAAGCATACTTTACTGCGCTGTACTGGCCCTGGTGCAGACCGATCTCAAACGTCTGCTGGGATATTCCAGTATCAGCCACCTTGGCATTATCATACTGGGTATTTTCGCCTTCAACACGCAGGGTATAGAAGGCTCGGTCTTGCAGATGGTCAACCATGGTATTACCATTGTCGCACTCTTCCTGATCGTGGGCTTGATCGAGGCGCAGACGGGTACACGCAACATCAAGGACTTTGGCGGAATGGCGAGGCGCGTGCCTATAATGGCGACGGTATTGCTGATCGCTACACTTTCATCGCTAGGGCTGCCGGGACTGAATAGTTTTGCTGGAGAGTTCCTTGCACTGCTTGGGGCCTTCCGCAATAACGCTGTTTTTGGTGTGCTAGGTACCGCTGTCGTGATACCGGCGGCATGGTATATGAGCCGGTTTTTCCTGGGTCTCATGGAAGGACCACGTCCGACAGAGGGCCCGGTGGCCTCACTTGAGCGCAAGGGGAAACTGCATGATTTATACTTTGGTGATTTCCTGGTGCTCTCGCCATTGCTCTTGCTGATCTTTTATATCGGGATTCAACCTGCCCTGCTGACCTATTTAATGGAACCTTCAGTGGTAAACACGTTGCAAAATCTGGGTAGCGCATTCATACGGTAGACCCTGACCGAGGTATTTTCTATGACATTTACATATACAGTCACTGCCGCCGATTGGGGGCGTATCGCACCGGAACTCGTGCTGGCGATCATGGCACTCGTGGTGATGATGGCGGACGTCCTGCTGCCACAACGGGGTAAAAGCGCGAAGGAGAGCGCCCCGACGAATTTTGTCATTTTGCCGCTATTGAGCCTGTTAGGATTGGTGGGGGCTTTTGTGGCGACCTTCGTGCTTTTCGCGGCAGGAGACCACCAGGCGGCCTTCAATCAGATGGTCGGTTCCGATTACGGCTCGCTCTACGCCTATGTCATCATCCTGAGCGCGAGCTTCCTGGGAATTCTGCTCTCGCCCGCCTATCTCAAACGACTGGTGCTTGTGCACCAGGGAGAATACCACGCCCTGCTTTTGCTGGCCACCGTGGGCATGATGCTGCTGGCAGCCGCGGCAAGTTTCTTGATAGTTTTCCTGGGGCTGGAGATGTTCTCGCTGGCGCTATACATCCTGTGTGGTTACGTGGTACGGCGCAAGAGTTCTCAGGAATCAGGGATGAAGTATTTCCTGCTCAGTTCATTTGCTTCAGCTTTCCTGCTCTATGGTATCGCCTTCACCTACGCGGCAACAGGCAGCACCACCTTTGTGGGAATACGCAGTTTTTTGACGAGGACGTTGCCTGTTGCATTTCCTCTTAACCAGCCAGTCTTGCATAGTCCAAAGTTGTTGCTTATCGCCATGGGACTGCTCAGCGTTGGTTTCGCCTTCAAAGTGTCAGCCATTCCTTTTCACGCGTGGACGCCTGACGTGTACGATGGCGCGCCAGCGCCCGTCACAGCATTTATGTCCGTGGCCACCAAAGCTGCTGCCCTCATTGCTTTTGCCCGTGTCTTCGACGTCGTGTTTCAGCCTACGAGGGGAGACTGGACGGCGGTCGTCTGGGCTATCGCTATCCTGACCATAGTGGGAGGCAACATCCTGGCGCTTGTGCAGAGCAGCGTCAAACGCCTGCTGGCCTACTCCAGCATTGCCCACGCCGGCTACCTCTTAATCGGCGTTGTCGTAGGAGGCACGGTCGGCATTGCCGCTATCCTCTTCTACCTGCTCTGCTATACCTTCATGAACCTCGGGGCCTTTGGCATCGTCTCCGTGCTGGAGCGCGTCGATAACAGCGGCAGTAACTACAACGAGATTCGCGGAATGTGGTACCGCCAGCCTGTGCTGGCGGGTCTGCTCTCGCTCTTCATGCTGGCCCTGGCGGGCTTCCCACCCATGGCAGGCTTCGCTGCCAAGTACTACCTGTTCTACGCGGCGCTGCAGGGCGGTCACCCCGAACTGCTGATCATTGGCGTACTGGCCAGCGTGCTGGGCATGTATTACTACCTGCGCGTGATCGCCAGCATGTTCATGGAGAGGGAAGTGGTAGCGGCAACCTCCACGACAGTCACACCCGTGCCTACAAGTAATAAAAGGGTCTCCGCGAAATTGGAAGGTACAGGTAGTCCGGCATCGAGGAGAGCCGCTACTGCGGTCGCGGTGAAGCCAGCGGCGGCAGCTGTAGCAAGTCCGGCGAAGACGGCGGTCGCGGTGGTCGAGGAAGGTCAATGGGTGAGCTTGAACTGGATGTCGTGGGCAGCGATATGGATCGCGGCGGCCGGTACTTTTGCGATGGGTACGGTGCTGGCATTCTGGTCCTTGCAGTGGGCACAACAGGCAGCAATAATGATGTTCAGGTAGATGCAAATTTTATCGATGCCCATCCATACCTATTTGGGTTATTTTGTTTCATTCTGTGTTAAGATATGGTACTCTATAATAGTGCGGGTAAGTCGTTCGAGTAGCGGAATGCTGCATAAAGGGTTTGCGCATGTTCGGAAGAATGTTCAGCAGAACAAGATTTTTATTTCCTCTTCTACTGGCCCTGTTTGCGGTGTTCTTGACCGGCTGGATACTGGTTGTTGCTCCCACGAATAAAAGCGCCTGGCTGGAGGCGGTTTCGCTCCAGTCGCAGCAGCAGGCTCCGACTTCCAATTCAAATACTCCCCACCTGTTAAATGGAAAACTGGCCTCGCTGGGCTGGATTGTTGGACGAGATTGCCAGAGGGGCTTGCGTGCTTACCAGCAAACCGCAGACACGAATCCAGATGCTGCCCTGGTCGGCACCGGCTGGCTCGATCCCACCACTGGTACGTTCATCAACGGCCAGAATAATAACTGCATGCCCGGCAGCCTGAGCATGGATAACGTGGTGGAGCTGGTGCATAGCAAAGGTGGTATGGCCTATTTTACGGTGACTATGATGACCGATGGCTCGTCAGGCGCCTGGACCTCTCAGCAGCAGTCGGACTATATTAGCAGGGCCACAACCGATCAGAGCTATATCGACAACATTGTGCACGAGGTTCAACGCGCCCATTATGACGGGGTCATCATGGATTTAGAGGCTGGTCTGGCCACTTATCCCAACATCCAGCAGCTCTTTGCCACCTTCAACCAGCGCGTGTGGGCGGCTCTCAAACCCCTGCACAAGTGGTATGGCATAGCACTCATCCACAAACTCAGTGACCACGATGATTACTACAATCTCAACGCCTTCGAGAACTGGTCGCTGCTTGCGCACGCAGCTGATTTTATCGTGGTTATGGCGGTTGACCAGTCTTATTTCACGCCTGGCCCAACCGTTAGCATTCCCTGGCTGAAACAGCTGCTGGCCTATACGCTGCGCACAATGCCCGCTATGCTCTCGCGCATCATATGGGAACTACCGCTCTATGGCGCGACCTGGCGTCTGGCAGGGGGAAAGTGGGTCTTTGATGGCGGGGTCAACTACGCGGATGGCGTGAATGCTGTGCAACAGGTGCCGCCTGCACAGATCGATATGGGCGCCAGCGACCTGAATGATCCCACCTGTGCCCATCTTGTCTATACCGATTCATCCGGCGTGAAGCACTCGATGTGGTATCATACCGCGAAAAACCTCTATTACGTTATCTCGAATTTCCGGCAGATACTGGCGCAGGTGCCGCAGTTTGGCCATAGCCACCTGCAGATTGCGGTCTGGTATCGCGCGACGTGGGAGCCGAGTGACGTGTGGCCAATGCTGAGGAGTGTGCTGCCTAACTGAGACTATCTATATCAAAAACGCTGAGAGCAGGTAATAGCTCTCAGCGTTTTTTCTTTCAGCCTTCATTTGGGGAAGGGCTTACATCATGCCGCCCATACCGCCCATTCCACCCATACCGCCCATGCCACCGGGCATGGCGCCAGCGGCTGACTCCTCTTCAGGAGCGTCTGTTATAAGGGTATCGGTCGAGAGGACCATACCGGCGATACTGGCAGCGTTCTGCAAGGCGGAGCGTGTCACTTTTACCGGGTCAATGATACCGGCCTTGAACATGTCAACTAATTCGCCTGTCAGGGCATCGAAGCCATAGCCGCGCGGAGCGTTGCGGACAGCGGCTACTACTACAGAGCCATCACTACCGGCATTGAAAGCGATCAGCCGCGTAGGCTCCTCGAGGGCGCGGCGCAGGATGTTGACACCTGTTTGCTCCTCACCCGGGGCAACTTCTACTTTGTCCAGCACAGGAATGGCAGCGATCAAGACTGCGCCACCTCCGGCCACGATACCTTCTTCGATAGCGGCGCGGGTAGCGGAAAGAGCGTCCTCGACACGGTGCTTCTTCTCTTTCAGCTCTACCTCGGTGGCAGCGCCGACTTTAATTACGGCTACGCCACCGGCCAGCTTGGCCAGGCGCTCCTGGAGCTTCTCGCGGTCGTAGTCGCTGGTCGTCTCCTCAATGAGGGCACGGATCTGGCGCACACGAGCCTGGATCTGATCGTTTTTGCCAGCGCCTTCAACGATGGTGGTGGTGTCTTTGTTCGCGGTCACTGTGCGGGCGCGACCAAGGTCACGCAGCGTGGCGTTTTCAAGTTTGAGGCCGGTCTTCTCGGTGATGACCTTACCGCCGGTGAGAATAGCGATATCTTCCAGCATGGCTTCACGGCGATCGCCAAAGCCAGGAGCTTTGACCGCCAGCACATTAAATGCGCCGCGCAGCTTGTTGACGACCAGGGTCGCCAGGGCCTCACCATCGATATCCTCAGCGATAATCACCAATTCTTTGGTGCCTGATTGCAGGACGCGCTCCAACAGGGGCAGAATGTCAGCGATGGCGCTGATCTTCTTGTCGGTAATCAGAATATAGGGATTCGAGAGTTCCGCAATGGTGTGCTCGTTGTTCGTCGTCATGTAGAGAGAGAGGAAACCACGATCAAACTGCATACCCTCGGTATACTCTTTTTCCATCGCGAGGCCGCGGCCCTCTTCAACGGTGATGACGCCGTCTTTGCCAACTTTGTCCATCACGTCGGCGATAAGTTCGCCAATTTCGCTGTCGGCGGCGGAGATCGAGGCGACCTGAGCTATTTCTTCGCGTGTCTCGACCGGTTTGCTCATCGACTTGATTTCGTCGATGACGGCCTCAACGCCCTTCTCCAGGCCATGGCGCAGGATCATCGGATTGGCGCCCGCGGCGAGATTCTTGAGGCCCTCGACAACGATGGCCTGTGCCAGGACGGTCGCGGTGGTGGTACCGTCACCAGCCACATCGTTTGTCTTGGTCGCGACCTCTTTAAGCAGCTGCGCGCCCATATTCTCAAATGGGTCGGGCAGGTCAATATCACGAGCGATGGTTACACCATCATTGGTAATGGTTGGTGCACCAAACTTTTTGTCAAGCACAACATTGCGGCCCTTTGGCCCAAGTGTGACTTTGACAGCTTCTGCCAGCGAGTCGATGCCCTTTTTAAGGGAATGACGCGCCTCTTCATCAAATTGTAGTCTCTTTGCCACGAAACATACTCCTAAAAAAAATCAACTGTAAAGTTCAATCGTATTGGGTAGATCGATTACTCCACAATACCCATAACGTCGCTTTCGCGCAGGATCAAATACTCTTCGCCGTCTATTTTGATTTCGGTGCCGGCATACCTGGCAAACAACACGCGCTCTCCCACTTTGACCTCGGGTGATGTGCGCTTACCGTTGTCAAGGACTTTGCCGGGGCCGACTGCCAGGACTTCGCCCTCCTGGGGCTTCTCTTTCGCGGTATCCGGTAGCACAATGCCGCTCTTTGTGACGGTATCCCGAGCCAATGCTTTGACTACCACACGGTCACCCAGCGGCTGAATCTTTAGGCTCACTGTTGACATACCATTTCTCCCTAATTTTGATATGTGATATGTAGACGAGTTGTGGCTCGTCTTCTCATCTTTAGCACTCTTATTGTGAGAGTGCGAACCTCCCATATAATACACCATATGAGGCGCAACCGCAAGGGGGTTTTTCTGTATGGCCAATCATTGTGCTACTTTCTCTTCCTCATCGATTCTTGGCAGCCGCCGGGTCTTCCGCTGACCGTACTGTTGTGGATCGCGCAGCCAGAGCGAGGCATGGGTGGGTTGCATCGTCTCCTGTACCACCGCCAGCAACTGTTCGCTCAGCTGGCTCAAGTCCACCTCGTCGCGTAGTGTTGCGCTAAAGGCAGCCAATGCCCGGGTCGCATCGTACTTCCGGCGGTAGAAGCGGCGGTCGATGATCTGCTGAATGCCATGACGCAGCGGCTGGAAGAGCGCAGCAATGGCGAGCGTGGAGACGACAATCGCTACATCATTTCGCTGGTTTATGATGCCTCGCAAGAGGAATTGTAGCGTGATGATCAGTCCAATGTAGACAAGGGCGAGTATGCCGGTGAGCGTGCTGTAGACGAGGGTGCGGTTGATGAGTAGATCGATGTCCCACAAGTGAGAGCGCAAGATCGCGATGCTGATTGAGACCGGGATGAACAGTATGAACACGTAATAAGCCGGTTGGACCACGAAGGGACTAAACGGGCTTTGCCGTAGGGACGAGGGGAGGATCAACCCAGCCACGTTCAACGCTAAGAAGGCAAGGATCGCGATGGTGAAGCCGTAGACGACCCATTTGGTCTGCTGGCGCTGTATAGCATTTGAGACGCGTAGATAACGGTAAATCTGGGCAAAGACGCCCAGACCCAGCACGCCTAAATAAAAGAAATTCCAAAGCGGTGTTGTTGCAATAGAGCCCATCAGAAAAATCCAGAACAGGTTCCCCAGCAACCATAGTAGACCCACCAGGGCAGTCCAGCGTGGGGCGAACCGGCCATCGGGAAAGAGATAAAAACAAAGGACGATGGAAGTGATGCCGAGGAACACCACCACATTGATAGGTAACCTCCATATGGGCTGTTGCTGTGCGAGCGCGAACAGGGGATTGGGGAAGGTAGCTCCAAACGTCAGGAGCATGAGGGAGACGAACCATGCCAGCCGTTCATTGGACTTACGCCAGAAAATCACTGTAGCAACCAGGAACCATACCACGGCGAAGAGAAGTTGGAACATCAAGAGGTATGTCGCATAGAAATCAGGGGAGAGGCTGTAGGCTTCCAAGGCGCGAGCTTGTACGAGCGAGAGTTGTGGTCCATTGCACCCGCCACCTACACAGACGGTCTTAAGGTACTGAAATGCAGCCGGAAAGCCGACCACGTATAGGACGAGGATGAGGGCAGCAAGAGCTATCCACAGCAGGCGCACAAGCACAAGCCAGTACCCATGAAAGAGAGTGTTCGCTGCGTTGCGTTGCTCATCGCTCAAGGCGAGTTGAGTCGATGCCGCTGGACGGTTCACAGGTTACTCCTTCTGCTCCTGTACGGGTATATGGTAGGTTGCTCATCCAAGAAAGAACGCGACGAATGCCAGTAGAGGTTTTCTACTTGCTGCCATCATACCATACATCTGTATTGAAATCGTTACGGTTAGCGTTACGGACTGCCTGGCTTCGGTGATTTCCTGTATTGATCTAATCTTCTTTGCCTAAGCTCACATAAAAACACCCAAGTCTTTTATGTTGGGTAACATAGACATGGGTGTTTTTCTACACTCATTAAAAGATCATGTATCTGTCCTGGGTGGAGTAGTAAGTATTTGCAATACTTGCTCAAGCTTTCCTTCTAAAGAAGTGAAATGCTGCTCAAATCCCTCTAGTCGCCGATCAACACCATCAAGCCGCCGATCAATACCCTCAACACGTTCCTTGACAACGCTCAGATCATTTTGCATTGTCTTCATATCCTTACCCTGACTACCTGCAATCCCAAGGAGCACGGTTACATTATGGTCAAGATCCCTACTA
>CATPCK010000976.1 GCA_955652655.1 uncultured Ktedonobacteraceae bacterium
CGTCTTGCCGATATGATCGGTCGGAAGCCAATTTTTTTGACGGGACTGGTTGTTTTTATCCTTGGATCTGCGCTTTCAGGCCTCGCCCCTTCTCTGCTGTTCCTCATCCTTGCTCGCCTTTTCCAGGGTATCGGGGGCGCGTTCATCTTTGCTGTCAATGTTGCGATGATTACCAGTACATTTCCCAGCAATGAGCGAGGATTAGCACTGGGCTTAAATGCTGTGGTGGTATCGCTGGGTGTGGCTGCCGGGCCTACTATTGGAGGGATCATTACGCAGTATCTGACCTGGCGCTGGATCTTTTATGTCAATGTGCCAATCTGCATGCTCGTCCTCCTCGCCGCGTTTTACTTTTATAGAGAGCAACGCCCGCAGCGAGGCCAGCGTGAGCGCTTCGATCCGCTTGGAGCGGCATTGCTGGCTATCGGACTAGCTGCGCTAACACTGGGCCTCTCTTTTGGTCAGGAGTGGGGATGGCTTTCTGCTGGCACGCTCGTTGCTCTCGGGATCAGCATAGTGATGCTGAGCGTAGGGGTGTATGTTGAAGCTCATGTTGAGCATCCAATCTTAAACCTGGGATTAGTAACGAATCGCGTCTTCGCGTTCTCAAATATAAGCTTCATGCTCTGTATGATGGCGTTGTTTGCGCCAGGTTTTCTTTTGCCATTCTACTTCGAGGAATTGCGCGGTTTCTCTACCATCCAGACCGGCCTGATGATGACTCCAGTGCCGCTGATGCTCGCCATTTTTGCACCCTTGAGCGGCACGCTCGCGGATCGGTTTGGGTCACGCTGGCTGGCTCCTGTAGGGCTGGCAATAGCATGCTTCGGATTATTCCTGGTGAGTCAAGTCAATGCGCAAAGTTCTACCTGGGGCATCATCTGGCGTCTCGCCTTTATCGGCATTGGTCAGGGTCTTTTCATGTCGCCTAATACCCGTACAATGATGGGGGCAGCCTCTCGTAATGCTCAAGGGGAAGCGTCCGGGCTGCTGGCTACAGGACGCGTCATTGGGCAAAGCATGAGTGTGGCTCTTACAGGTACGGTCTTTGTGGCTTTAGGAGGCGCTACGGCGGGTACACTCCTGTCATCTCCGCAAGCACACAACCTTCCCTTAACGAGCATCAGTGGACTGCAAAATACATTTGTGAGTAGCTTCCACGCAGCCCTGCTCGTCTGTGCCGCTTTCGCTGCACTCGGCATTTTCACTGCGCTAGCCCGAGGCAACGAGGCGGTAGTGAAGAAAGCAAAATAGGGTAGGTAGTACTTACATCCTCGCCGAAGATCTGTTGCAGATAGCCTTTTCATGCTGTTTGATGGTCCTCCACACATAAATATGGTATAGTCAGGGAGTCGGAAGTTCGTCTCACACGCTCATCAAGGAGGAACTCATGCCCGAACCCTGCACCTGCCATTTGCCGAGTATCACGGCACTTTTCTGCATTGGCCTCAAGCGCCTCGGCCAAGCCGGGGCCAGACGTCAGGGCTCTGACATCATCGTCTCTGACATAACTGAACTGGGAGGTCGGCTATGATCGAACATCCTGCCTTCACGGTAGAGGAGTGGAGCGTCCGCGAGATTGGATTCCACCTCGACACCCTGGCGCAAACCGAGTCCATCTTCGCCCTCTCCAACGGACACGTTGGATTGCGGGCCAACCTCGATGAGGGGGAGCCGCACGGCCTGCCTGGCACCTACCTGAACTCCTTCTACGAGCTGCGTCCTCTGCCCTATGCAGAGGGCGGATATGCCTACCCCGAGTCCGGACAGACTACCATCAATGTCACCAACGGCAAACTCATTCGCCTCCTCGTTGACGACGAGCCCTTTGACGTTCGCTACGGTGAGCTCCACAACCATGAGCGGGAGCTCGACCTCCGCAACGGAGTGCTGCGCCGCAGCGTCCACTGGACCTCCCCTGCGGGGCGCACGATCCAGGTATCGTCCGTGCGCATGGTGTCGTTCACCCAGCGAGCCATCGTGGCGATCAGCTACGAGGTAGAGCCCATTGACGCCCCGGTGCGTGTCGTTTTGCAGTCGGAGCTGGTCGCCAACGAGGCGCTCCCTGACCAGGGCAAGGACCCCCGGGTGGGCGCCGCGCTCGCGTCCTCGCTCGAGAGCGAGGAGCACCAGGCTCAGGGCACCGCCGGGCTCCTGATCCATCACACCCGGGTCAGCGGCCTGCGCATCGGGTCGGCGATGGACCACCACATCGAGGGGCCAGCCGAGATGGTCGTCGAGTCTGATAGCTCTCCTGATGTCGCCCGTGTGACCGTCACCACTCGGCTGAAGCCGGGCGAGCGGCTACGCATCGTCAAATTCATCGCCTACGGCTGGTCGAGCCTGCGTTCGCGGCCTGCGATCCACGATCAGGTCATGGCCGCGCTGTCCGCCGCGCGCTTGACCGGCTGGAATGGCCTGCTCGCCGAGCAGCGGGCCTACCTGGACGACTTCTGGTCGCATGCAGACGTCGAGCTGGAGGGCGACCCGGAGATCCAGCAGGCGGTGCGCTTCGCACTCTTCCACGTCCTCCAGGCAGGATCTCGTGCGGAGGGCCGACCCATCCCTGCGAAAGGGCTGACAGGCCCCGGCTACGACGGGCACGCCTTCTGGGACACAGAGATCTTCGTCCTCCCGGTGCTCACGTTGACCCTCCCGCGCGCCTCCGCCGACGCCCTGCGTTGGCGCCACACGATTCTCCCTCAGGCGAAGGAGCGTGCGCGCCAGCTCAATCTACGCGGGGCCGCCTTCCCGTGGCGGACCATCCGCGGCGCAGAGTGTTCGGGGTACTGGCCTGCAGGCACCGCCGCGGTCCATATC
>CATPCK010000977.1 GCA_955652655.1 uncultured Ktedonobacteraceae bacterium
GCCGCGTCCTTCGCCTCGTTGATCTGGATGTGATGGACAAAAAGTGTTGCCCCTGTGCAGACGACAATGAAGAAGGCCACGAAATCCGTGAGAAATGCACCAACATAGGTATCAAGTTGCTCGTAACGCAGATGCGCCACGTCGATCTGCTTGACTGCGATGGCCGATTGCTGATAGAACTGCATCCAGGGCGCGATGGTCGTACCAATCACAGCGACCAGGGTGAGTAAGTAGCCCTGATTGAGTTGCAGTGGCGGCACAACTGTCTGGTGAAAGACCTGCGCCCAGTCGGGATGCACGAGGAAGCCACTGGCAACGTAGCTCACATATATCAGACATAAGACGAGCAGGACGCGCTCCAAAAGTCAAGAGGATATTTACTTTTTGATGAGGTTAACTATCGCCACAGCTCCTGCGATGGATAGCGCGCCCACAACGATCTGCCAACTGAGCGGTTCACCGAGCAACGTGACCCCAAACAGGACAGCGACAACTGGCTCGAAGTAGATGTAAACGGCCGCACGAGAAGCAGCGATCTTTGTGAGGGCGCTGTTGTAGGCAAAGTAGGCAATCACTGAGCAGACCACGGACAAAAAGAGGAGGGCTATCCACTGGACTGTATCCAACTGTGCTACCTCGCTCCACTGGTTCCTGGGAGGATCAAGCAATGAGAGGAGTACAAGGCCAGTCGCCCCACTGATCATTGTTCCACCCGTCATCACCAGGGGCGTGACACGCTGCATCCAACGTTTGCTCAGTGTAGAGTAGGCTGCAAAGGCAAAAGCGTTGCCGACTAAGCAGAAGACTCCCAACAAAAAACCAGATGCCAGGGTTATGGTCAACGGCTTCTGAAAGACAACGAATGCCACTCCTATGAAGCCGAGGAGTAAGGCTCCCAGGGTCATCCAACTCAGGCGCTCTTTGCCAGGCAATTGAGCGAGCAAGGCGGTAACGACTGGGATCAAGCCGACCACCAGGATCGAGGAAATGCTGGCATTCGTCTGCTGCACGCCTGTGTATTGTAACCAGAAGTACAACGAAAAAGTGAGCTGTCCGAGTAGGGCCATGCGTAGCAGATCACGACTTGCAATCTGGCGATGAAGCAGTGCCCGTGCAAGTGGAACTGCAAAGAACAGAGAGGCGATGCTAAAACGGACAGCAGCGAGGACTAGCGGGCTGAGAGTAGCCTGGCCTGCCTTTTCTGGGTGTAACAGAAAGCGGGCTGCCACAAACGACGTGCCCCATGCCAGGACAGCAAACCACACGCCTGCGTAGGTTAGAAAGCGTCTGGCCGGCGTGTAGAACGTTTCTTGCATCCTGTTATTTCCTCCTATTTTTCCTTGACAGCGGGGTAAAAATCAGCCATACTCTATTTAAGACCGCTCGGTCTCAATTTTTGACGAGAAAACAGACCGCTCGGTTTGTAATTTATATAGCCTGAAAGGAACTCTTTCTATGAGCAGCTCTCAGACCAGCCGCAGCCGCACCATTACCTGGGAAGACCCCATGCCAGCCCTCCAGAAAGGCCAGACCATGAGCGGCCTCCAGTTTCTCAAAGCAATGCAATCAGGCGAGCTGCCTTCACCTCCTATTGCCTCCTTGATCGGCATGTGGGTCACAGAAGTAAGCGAAGGCCGAGTCGTCTTCGCTGCCGAGCCAGCCGAGTACCACTACAACCCGCTGGGCACTGTGCATGGCGGCGTGGCAGCAACCTTACTCGACTCGGCTCTCGGCTGTACCGTCCAATCGATGCTCCCTTCGGGGACAGGATATACTACGCTGGAGCTCAAGGTCAACTACCTGCGCCCCCTGACGAGCAAGACCGGGACTGTCTACTGTGAAGGCAAGATCATTCATATCGGTGCTCGCATAGCCACCTCTGAGGCTCGTCTGACCGACGCTTCAGGCAAATTGTACGCACACGGCACTACCACCTGCATGCTGTTCCATTCTGAGGCAGGTAAGGAAAGTAAGTAAGATCATATACTTTTGTGAGTCACAAACTTTTTTGAAAGAGTATTTACGTGGAGGAGCCTGTATCTCAAGAACTATCGACGAAGCGCTCTGGGAGCTAGTTGCAAAGGTACAACGAGGTGGTCAAAATAAGCGATTTTCATCATGAGCCTGACAAAGTCCAGGGCGATGCTCGACCCCGGAAACCGCGCCGGGCGCAACTCGTGTTCATACTGGGCGCGCTGTCCGCGTTCGGGCCCTTGTCCATCGATATGTACCTGCCGGCCCTACCATCGCTCAGTCGCGACTTCGGCACCGGCGCTTCGCAGGCGCAGCTCACTCTGAGTGCTTGCCTGCTCGGTCTTGCTCTGGGGCAGGTAATCGCCGGACCCCTTAGCGACGAGCTGGGGCGTCGCAGGCCACTGCTCGTCGGGCTTACAGTCTACGCACTCGCCTCACTCCTGTGCGTGGTCGCACCATCGGTGTATGCGCTCGTCGCGCTCCGTTTCATACAAGGCTTTGCCGGGGCGGCCGGCATCGTCATCGCGCGCGCCATTGTGCGCGACCTGCATTCCGGCGTCGCTGCCGCCCGCTTCTTCTCTCTGCTCATGCTGGTGAACGGCCTCGCGCCGATCCTCGCCCCCATCTTCGGCGGGTTGTTGCTGCGCTTCACCTCATGGCGCGGTGTCTTCATCGTGCTTGCCATCATTGGCACGCTACTGCTGCTCGCCGCGGCCACCGGTCTTGGTGAAACGCTGCCTCCAGAACGCCGTCAAAGCGGAGGCGTCCTCGCCACCATAATGACTTTCCGCCAACTGCTCGCCAACCGCTCTTTCATGGGCTACGCTCTGTCATGCGGTCTCGCCTTCGCCGCCATGTTCGCATACATCGCGGGCTCTCCATTCGTGCTACAAGAGATCTACGGCTTATCTCCCCAACTGTTCAGCGTCATTTTCGGCACGAACGCCTTTGGCCTGGTGATTGCCAGCCAGGTCAACGGGCGACTCGTCGGTCGTGTGCCGCCAGCGCGCTTGCTGGTGGCAGGGTTAATTGCTACAGCGTCTGGTGGAGTTACACTGCTCTCTGTCGTCACTATCGGTGGCATTGGCCTTGTTGGCATTCTGCCATCGCTGTTCGTCGTTGTCTCCAGTCTCGGCTTCGTTATGCCTAACGCCACCGCGCTGGCATTGTCCGATCACCCTCGCATCGCAGGTAGCGCGTCTGCACTGTTGGGCGTGCTACAGTACGCTGTTGGGGCAGCTGTCGCGCCACTCGTCGGAGCCTTCGGCACCGCGACCGCCCTGCCCATGGCTGTAGTGATTGGCACCCTTGGCTGCTCAGCACTCGTAGTGTTCGTGTTGCTTGTCGGCGGCAACAGGTCGCAAGCCAGCATGACGAAGGCTAATCCGTAGTCTCGCTGCACAATGCAATGGAGGAGTGGTATCCTGATGAGACAGAAACCTTTTTAGAAAGAGTAGCGATCATTTTTAGCAAAGAAATGAATAAAGGAACATACTATGGGACAGATCAAAGTAAGGGTCGCGGCCGTTCTCGACGCGCGTCCAGAAGATGTCTACGTTGCTATTGCTGATTATCGTGAAGGGCACCCCAACATAGTCCCTAAAGAGAGCATTTATGACCTGCAGGTCGAACAAGGGGGCTACGGCGCAGGCACGATTATCCGCTTCAAGGTCAAAGTACTCGGAGTAGAACAAAGCTTTTACCAGCGTGTAAGCGAGCCAGAACCAGGGCGTGTGCTGGTCGAGCAAGATATCGACTCGGTGCAAAACGACATTACAACCTTTACAGTGGACCCGGTAGAGGATGGACGGAAGTCTCATGTCGAGATTTCCACTGTGATGAATACGAGTCCGGGTTTGAAGGGTGTTGTTGAGCGGATCATCGTTCCGATCGTGAATGCGCAGATGTACCGGAAGGAACTCAAGCTGCTTGAGGCTTTTGCAC
>CATPCK010000978.1 GCA_955652655.1 uncultured Ktedonobacteraceae bacterium
CTACTTCTCCTCTGGCACATCCTCTATCAAATCCGTAACAGGAACACCGAGGGCTTTCGCTATCTTATCGAGCGTAAAGAAAGACACATCATGCTGGGGGTTATGCCATACCGATTGAACTGTCCGATAGGAGAGGTCGGCCATTCTTGAGAGTTTTGCCATACCTATCCCCTTTGCCTGGGCCACTTCTTTTACCCGCAGGCGGCGCATCATTGAACTCCTCATGAGTAGTAGTAGGGTAAGCATACTAAGACTACCTACTCGACGCAAGTACATGGTAATGGTAATAACTATAGTAGTGACCAATATATTACTCTCTCTTTTGCGGAATTTGCACACGGAGAGCCTACCGCAGAAGAATTACCTTGCCTCTTTCTTTCACTTGCGGCACTCCCCCTCTAGCTTGTATACTACTCGTGTAGCAAGAGAGAAATGTGTCGCGTTCTTTTTCAGACTGACCGTGCTGTACGTATCTTCGCGCGTGAGAGGGCGAAGGAGCAAACGCTATGGTCCCACAGCAACCCTTTTCTCCTGGAGAGATCGTTCTCCATACGCTCTTCAGGAATCGTTACTTCATCGTGAGCAAGGTTGGCGCAGGCGGCTTCGGTTCGGTCTACAAGGCCAGGGACACCCAGAGCGGAGATCGCCTGGTTGCTCTCAAGGAAGTGAGTCTGCTGGGGCTGCATCCACAGGCGATGATTGAAGCTACCACCGCCTTCCAGCGTGAAGTGAGCGTGTTATCGCAACTGGATCATCCCCATCTGCCACGCGTCTATGAGCACTTTCAGACCCCGGGCCATTGGTACCTGGTCATGGACTTCATCGCAGGCCAAACCCTTGAGCAATACCAGAGCCAGGCACCCAACGGACGCCTTCTCCTCAGCGAAGTACTCGAGATCGGGATTCAACTATGTCGAGTCCTGGATTACCTGCATTCACACCACCCGCCCATCGTCTTCCGCGATCTCAAACCTGCCAACATCATGCGCACTCCGGCAGGACAGCTTTACTTGATCGATTTTGGGATTGCACGGTACTTCAAGCCAGGACAGGCCAAAGACACCGTCGCTCTTGGTTCGCTTGGATATGCCGCACCAGAGCAGTATGGCAAAGTACAAACCACTCCGCGTGCCGATATCTACAGCTTAGGGGCCGTTTTGCATCAATGCCTGACGGCGAGAGATCCCTCAGAAGCGCCGTTTCGCTTTCTCCCCCTTCGTCCCACAAGCCAATCCGACCCCGCATCGCTCACCACGAGTATGGTGGATGTACTGCTGAACAAACTTGAAACGCTCATCGCCCGCATGCTCGAGATGGATGTGAACAAAAGGCCACCCGATGTAGCCTGTGTGCAACAGGAGCTACACGAAATGAGCGTCCTCTGGTCCGACATCCGCAAAAGCTTCTGGCGACCAAAACTGGGGTATACCCAACAAATGCGTAACTGAAGACTTTCTTCATAAACAAGTGAAACAAGTGAAACAAGTGAAACAAACACCGGACGAGATTCGTGAGAGCGGGTTGCCCCCCCCAAATTAGGTGCCATCAGTATACTAATAAGTAGAAGCCATACCACACGTCTTATAAAACAATAATCTCACCAATTCAAACCCTCTAACAAATCGGAGCTGAAAATGCCACCTCAAACAAATATCACAGAAACAAATCCGCATATCAATCATGCTGTCCACGCACATAAATGTACGGGAAGGGCTTGCCCCTGCCCTGTTTGCCCCCGCCTCGCTTGCCCCTGCCCTTTCCCTTACTCCTATCACACTCCCAAAAACATTTATGTCGCAAATTCAGACAGATTTGCCCCACATTCTCTCGCGTGGCAACCACCCCCCATTTATTCTCATCAAATGGGCTTCCTCTCACATTTGCTTCATTCCAAAAAAATTATGTCGCAAATTCAGACAGATTTTCCCCACATTCTCTCGCATGGCAACCAATGAAACGTAGAGGTTATCCCTTGTTGGCAACCTGCCAGCCTGTTCCTGATCTGTGGTGGAACCGTTTTGTAGAGGTAATAAAGATAGCCAGAATCCCGCCCGTAGTGTATACTAAGAGCCATCATTCATCATGTGACATGTTGTCACTGTTAACCTATCGATCATATAGATCAGTCAGTCATCATCTATGAGTTGTATTGGTACCGCCGGTCACATTGACCATGGCAAATCTACACTCGTCAAGGCCTTAACGGGCATCGATCCCGATCGCCTGGCGGAAGAAAAAGAACGTGGCATGACCATAGATCTCGGCTTTGCCTGGCTCAAACTGCCCGGCGGCCGCGAGGTCAGCATCGTCGATGTACCCGGCCACGAAAGCTTCATCAAGAACATGCTCGCCGGTGTGGGCGGCATTGATGCGGCTCTGCTCGTCATTGCCGCCGACGAGGGTATCATGCCGCAGACCCGCGAACACCTGGCTATCCTTGACCTGCTGCACGTGCCGCGAGGCATCGTCGCGCTGACCAAAGCCGACCTGGTAGACGAGGAGTGGCTGGAACTGGTACGAGAAGAGGTCGCGGAGTACCTTCTGCCGACAACGCTGGCTCATGCTCCCATCGTCCCGGTCTCGGCCTACACTATGCAAGGGATACCCGACCTGCTTGCTCAGCTGGAGCAGATGCTTGCCACCTCGCAGGAGCGGCAGAACATCGCCCGCCCGCGCCTGCCTGTTGACCGCGTCTTTACCCTGACGGGCTTCGGCACCATCGTCACCGGTACCCTGCTCGATGGCAACTTCAAAATGGGACAGGAGGTTGAGATCTTGCCGCAAGGCCTGAAGACGCGCATTCGCGGCCTGCAAACACACCAGCACAAAATGGAGATCGCACAGCCGGGGAGCCGCGTAGCTATAAACCTGGCCAATGTCTCGCGTACAGACCTCGCGCGCGGAGATGTCGTCGCCCTACCCGGCCAGCTTCGCCCGGCCATACTCATCGATGCCCATATCCAGCTGCTGGCTGACGCTCCCCGTTCTCTCACTCATAACACACTGGTGGATTTTTACAGTGGATCGCAGGAAGTACCGGCGCGTGTACGCCTGCTCGACGTCGAAGAGTTGCAGCCGGGAAAGAGCGCGTGGGTACAGCTGCGCCTCAGTCGCCCGGCTGTACTGGCAAGACGCGACCGTTTTATCTTGCGCATACCGTCGCCCAGCACCACCATTGGCGGCGGCGCTGTAGTCGATGTGCAGGCACGCTATCACCGGCGCTACCAGGCAGCGATCCTCAATCGACTCGCCACCCTTGAGCATGGCGCACCAGAAGAATTGGTGCTTGCCACGTTAGATAGAAGGACACGTTTAGCGCATTCGTCCAACACCGTCGCGAAAGGCCAGGCTTTTAAGGGATACAGCGGCTACGAATTGGCGGAGATCGTCAAACAAAGTAATCTTTCACAAGATGTGACACAACAAACCTTGGAGACGTTGTTACATGAAGGAAGAGTGCGGCGTATAGGAGCGGCATGGTTCGCCCAACCAGTATGGGATGCGATGGTAGAGGAAACGGTCCGACTGCTCAGCGAGCAGCACAGGCAGTACCCGTTGCGCGGCGGCCTCTCAAAAGAGGAATGGCGCACACGGCTCAACCTCTCTCCCAGGATGGCGGCTGAAATATTCATAACCTTGCAAGCGGAAGGCATTGTCGCGGAAGCTACATCGACAGGCGGCTCTATTCGCCTACCCGATTTCGTACCGAGCTTCAGCAAGGCACAGCAGCAACAGGTCGAGCAATTGTTGCGCCGCTTTCGGGAGAATCCCTATACTCCACCTGTGCGCGGCGAAGCTGAAGCAGTCGTAGGTACTGAAGTGCTGAATGCCTTGATAGAGCAGGGGCAGTTAGTAAAACTGGGAGATGGAGTACTCTTTTTACGGGAAACCTACGATGAGGCAATAGCCAAATTGGTACAGTACCTGCGTGAGCATGGTACAATGACCGTGGCTGAGGCACGAGATGTATTAGGAGCAACACGCAAATACATCCTGCCGCTTTTGGAACACATGGACACGTTAAAAATAACCCGGCGTATAGGGGATGAACGGGTATTGGGTACTCCATAGCACAAATGAAAGGTCATCGGAGGTGTAAAGGGCGCAGTCCCTCCTGCCCCCCGACTTTATAATATCCTTGAAGCATAATGTAGGAAAGTGTTCCATTATGTTGCAGAATACGTTACAATAGTGGGTGCAAAAGAAGGAAATAAGGGCGCACCAGCTTGCGTCTACATGGAGAAAGAGCGCATCAACCTGCGTTCCAATGAGAAGTATGCCAATCGAAGTTTTGGGTGATCGATATCAACTGGGAGATGCTATAGGTCGAGGCGGCATGGCCACAATCTATCGTGGTCAGGACATGCGTATGGATAAAGTCGTAGCCATCAAAGTGCTCCGCGAAGTCTATAGCACCGACCCAAAGTTTGTAACTCGATTTCAACGTGAAGCGAGAGCCGCGTCATCATTACAACATCCCAACATAGTGCAGGTCTACGACTACGGCCAGACCAACGGAAACTATTTCATCGTCATGGAACTGGTGGAAGGCACAGACCTGCGCCGCTACCTGCGTTCGCGCGGCGTCCTCGCGGTTGATCGAGCCATTATCATCGCTCATGATGTTGCCCTTGGACTGGGAGCAGCTCATCGCCGTGGCATTGTTCATCGCGACGTCAAACCACAAAATGTCCTGGTGGGACGTGATGGTTCAATCAAGCTCACCGATTTTGGTATCGCCAGCGTCTACAAAGATATTAATGCCGAGCGTCTCACCACGACCGGTATGACCCTTGGCACTGTACAATATTATGCTCCAGAGCAGGCCCAGGGCGAAATCGTCAGCCCGGCTGCCGACGTCTATGCCCTCGGCATTGTCATGTACGAAATGCTTACTGGACGCACACCCTTTGATGGCGATACTCCTGTAGCGGTTGCTATGCAGCATATCCAGGACCTGCCTACTCCGCCGAGCTATTACAATCCCGATATACCACCAGCCCTGCAAGAAATCATCATGCGTTGCCTTGAGAAAGAGCCAGAGCGCCGCTACCGCGATGGCAGTATGCTTGCCCGCGCCCTGGAACTACTGGGTGAATCAGAGGTGGATGACGCTTTACCCGGTGCAGTCATGCCAGGACTGACACAAACACCGACCAGTGTTGCAACCATACCTCAGTATCCCGGTGCTAATGGGGCTCAGCGCACCTCGAGCTCATCACCTAACAACATGGCATACCCTCCGGGCAATGGAATGCCACGTCAGCCTGAGCCACTCATCCTTGCTAATCAACCAGGGTATAACAACCAGCTAGAGGAAGCTTCCATCTATCCCAGGAGCACGCAGCCACGCCCTAGTTCTGTTCCATACGAAAGGCGCGATTCGCGTTTTGCCGGCATTATTACCGCGCTTATCCTGCTGGCAACATTGTTATTACTGGGCTTCAGCATTTACCTGGCGGCTGAACTCAACTTCATTCACCTGCCCTGGCTTAATGGCTCAAATGCGACTCCCACCATCACTATCCAGCAATTTGCCGTCCCTGATTTACGAGGAAAGACATACCAGGCTGCGCTATCAACTGCCACCAAAGCAGGTTTCACCTTAACGGTCACCAATGGTATTACAACAGGAGTTGTGATCAACCAGGACCCGGCGCCGCCTCTACTCGCCGCTAAAGGCTCCCCTATTCGGGTCACCTTTGGATCGGCAACTCAGCAGACAGTGGTAGTGCCGCCCAACCTGGTGGGCAATACCCTCAGTGGAGCGGAACAGATTCTGACCAATGTAGGTCTTAGCTATTCTGTACGCCCTGATGGCGCAGATCCGAATAATAGGACGCCCAACATTGTATCAAGGGTAGATCCATCGAGCGGTACGACCATCCCAATAAATCGTACTGTCATCCTCTACGTACAGAATCTCACGAATGGTACGCCTGCGGCATCGCCAACCCAGAATCCGCAGCCGACCAGAAATCCGTTGCCCTCTCCGACGGCAACCAAACCACCACCAACACCGACGCCAACCAAACCACCACCAACACCGACGCCAACCAAACCACCACCAACACCAACTGTGAAACCGGATCCCACGCCGTAGAAGTGAGCATAAGCATAGGTATCCAAACAGGGGATGGGCGGTTGGTGTCGAAGTCACCAACCGCCCATCCCTATTAAACAATCCTGGCGAACGACCTGCGTGAGTCTGCATGCAAGCCAATCGAAAAGTTCGGGATATCCCGTGTCTTCGATCGTTCGCGATTACAGCACCGTCAATATTTCTGGCGCGCCATCGGTAACCGCGATGCTATGTTCAAACTGCGCCGAGCGTTTGCCATCAGCCGTACACACCGTCCAGCGATCCGCCCTCACGCGAGTTTCAGGTCGGCCAGCATTAATCATCGGCTCAACCGTAAACACCATCCCTGGACGCAGCTTGAGCGTCGGGCCTTTTTGCGCGAAATGGAACACATATGGTTCTTCGTGGAGCGAACGTCCAACGCCATGTCCTGTATACTCTCGCACCGTGGAAAAGCCCTCTTTCTCACAATATTCCTGAATGACGGCCCCAATATCGCCGAGGGACTTTCCGGGCCGCGCCTGCTCGATACCAAGCTCCGTACAGCGCTTTGCCACATCCATCAAGCGCTGCGACTCGCTATCGACTGTGCCGATAGCAAAGGTCACGCAAGAATCTCCCACCCAGCCGTTGTAGTGTACGCCGATATCGATGCCAATGATATCGCCGTCACGCAGCCGATCTTTGTTGCTGGGAATACCGTGACAGATCACATCATTGATGGCGGTACAGATGGTGGCAGGGAAAGGTGGCACCGCAGGGCGTCCATTGTGCGCCGGTATTGCCCCATAGCCAATATAACTAGGGATGGCCCCTCTACTACGAATATACTCCTCGGCTATCTTGTCGATTTCAGCGGTCGTGACGCCTGGTTTCAAGTGTGGACGAATCACTTCGTACGTCTCAGCGACAATACGCCCGGCCTTGCGCAACTCGGCGATCTGCTGCTTTGATTTTATGATGACCATAAGATATATGCACCCTTGTCAGTAAACAATCTCAGGTTGATTAGAAGAAACACAATTCATTGCAATACGATAATTTCTTTTATTTTACCCCATGAACGCAAGCCTGGGATAATTGTTCGAATTCTAAAACTTTAGCCCAAAACGTACAAACTCATTCATTAGCAGCGTTCACTTTCATAGTAACTTTTTGCCTTTTTCAGGCTTTGTCAAGGGAACGTGTGGGGTACCCTTACACACTGGCTTCGATGGAGATATTTGTATGCAACGGAACATTGTACGCAACCTCTTATTTGGTATGGTAGCCCTTCTGTTGGTTGGCACCAGTTTGATCGCAGTACGCATGACTGTACACGCGGACCCCCATCAGCGCGTTACCCTCTATGGCCAGGCTGTGCCCCTTGTTCGGCAAGCACGCCTGTTACGGACAGCTGATGCTAATCAACAGCTCAATCTCTCCATCGGTTTACAGTTGCGCAACCAGGCCGACCTGGACAGCCTGCTAAGCAGCATCTACGATCCCCAATCGCCACAATATCACCAGTATTTGACGCCCGACCAATTTAACCAGCTATTTGCACCAACACCCGACCAGGTTCTGCAGGTCGAAGCATTTTTACAGAGCCAGGGATTGACCGTCACCGGTGTTGCCTCCAATAACCTGCTCGTCGATGCGACCGGCACAGTCGCGCAAGCCCAACAAACATTCAAAACCCAGATCAACACCTACCAGTTGGGGAGCCGTACCTTCTATGCCAACGCGACGGCGCCCACCGTCCCTGGCTCGATCAGCCAGTTAATTACCTCCATCAGCGGACTGGATAACAGCGTACAGTACCATCCTCTCTACCAGCGTGGACAGTCGTCCTGGCATCATGTCGAGCAACAGCATCAACACGCTCTCCTGGCAGCACCAACTAGCGGCTATGGTCCAAAAGACCTGGTGGGAGCCTACAATGCCGCCCCACTACAGAGCACAGGTACGCTGGGAGATAACCAGACCGTTGCCCTTTTTGAATTGGACGGCTATCAACAGAACGATGTCGCTCAATATCTCCAGAACTACAACCTGGGCAATCCTTCTGTCACCAATGTGCTGGTAGACGGCTTCAACGGCTCAGCGGGACAGGGCGCAATCGAGGTCGAGTTAGATATGGAAGTCGTGGCGGCGATGGCCCCGCATGCCAACCAGATTGTCTACGAAGGGCCTAATACCACGCAGGGGCTGAACGATACCTACAACAAGATCGTCACCGACAACAAGGCGCAGATCGCATCCATCAGTTGGGGACTTTGCGAGAACAGCTCGGGAAACGCCGAGTTGCAGACGCTCAACGCTATTTTTAAGCAAGGCGCCGCCCAGGGTATCTCGTTCTTTGCCGCCTCTGGCGATTCCGGCGCCTATGACTGTGGTGATACCAATCTGGCGGTAGACTCGCCGGCTGACGATCCTTACGTCACAGGCGTCGGCGGAACAAACCTGCAACTGAACAGCGGGGCGTACGGCAGTGAGTCGGTGTGGTCAAACCCGAACAACACCCAACGCGGTCCCAAAGGCGCTGGCGGTGGTGGCGGTCTCAGCAACACCTTTAAGCAGCCCGATTGGCAGATAGGCCCAGGCGTTCACAATCAATACAGCAACGGCTTTCGCCAGGTACCGGATATCTCCGCTGACGCCGACCCGGCGACCGGCTATGCGATGTATTGTACGGTGACTAATTCAGGGTGTCCCGGTACCGGCTGGATCAGTGTAGGAGGTACGAGCGCCAGTGCGCCACTATGGGCAGGCAGTGCCGCGCTCGTCAACCAGTACTTGCAAGCACAAGGCAAGCACCGCGTGGGTTTCGTGAATCCTACCCTCTATAGCCTCTTCAAAGCACAGCAGCAATTGCCGGCCTTCCATGATGTCACCACTGGTAACAACCTCTTTTACCCGGCCACCAGTAACTACGACCTGGCCAGCGGCATAGGTTCGCCTGACATCTACAACATCGCTCGTGACCTTGTTGCGCTCTCGGGTGGTGGAACGCCAACACCAACGTCATCTCCTTCCCCGCCGCCAACGGATACACCTCCACCTTCGCCGACCAGCACTCCGACACCACCTCCGCCTATCCTACAAAACGGTGATTTTGAAAATGGACAGGCTCCATGGCAGGAGTCGTCTACCAAAGGATACCAGCTGATTGACCCCTCGAACTCCTATAGCGGTCAATACAGCGCCTACCTCTGTGGCTATGCAGGTTGCAATGACCGTATCTGGCAGAGTTTCACAGTTCCAGCAAGCTATACTAAAATCACTGTGACCTACTGGTGGTACTCCGATACGAATAAGACGGCCAAACAATGCCTGGATACGTTCAGCAGCCACCTCCAGAATAGTAGCGGAGGCACGATCCGTACTATGCAACAGAGCTGTAATACGAACGTAACTAATAACTGGGTTCAGGAGAGTTTTGATGTTTCCAACAACCTCTTTGCCTACAAGGGCAAGCCAGTCACGCTTCTCTTCCATGGCATCAATGCTCCTGGACAGCCTCAGGCCTCAGACTTCTTCGTCGATGCTGTGGTAGTAACAGTACAACAGGTGTAGGCCCTCAATGCTCTTGAGAAGCTCCTTCCTCCCAGGTGAAAGCGGGGTGCAAGGAACGCCCCTTACACCCCGCTTTCATGCGCCCTTCTTCGTCACAGGAGACAAGGAAGCATTTGAGTACAAGGGATGACACGTCTCACAGCCGAGCATTGTGATATACTTTATCTTAAAAAGACTTCTGAGGACGATGTACGATGATTGAACAAGACGGAGCCATTTCTCCAGAGAACACCATGTTTGTCCTGCTGTGTTTTGAAGGACCCGATGTCTACTCTACCGCCGGAGGTTTAGGCACTCGCGTCACAGAGCTCAGCGAAGCTCTGGCCCAGCAGGGCTACACCACCCACCTTATTTTCATCGGTGCCCCCGATAAGCCCAACGTAGAAGTGCGCGTCGATGGCCGCCTGATCCTGAAACGCTGGTCACAATGGATCAGTAAGTACTATCCGAATGGCGTCTATGACGGTGAAGAGCAAAAACTCTACGACTACAACGAAAGCGTTCCCTACCATATTTACAACGAGATCGTCCGACCGGCACAGGACGAGGGCAAAACAGTGGTCATTATGGGCGAGGATTGGCATACGGCAGAAGTGATATGCCGCACCTCAGACCTGTTAAACTGGTTCGGTTTGCGTCAGAAGGTTCTGATATTGTGGAATCTCAACAGCCTGATGTCCCTCCATCGCATCAATTGGGGTCGCCTCAGTTTCGTCTCAACGATCTGTACAGTCAGCAAGTACATGAAGCACAAGATGTGGGCCTACGGCGTCAACCCGCTGGTTATACCAAATGGCATCCCGAAGCGTCATCTCACCCCCGTTGATCCAAAAGATGTACAGCGATTGCGCGAGGTTGCCCGCCAGGATGATCCACGCCGTCTCTTCCTCTTTAAGATTGGCCGCTTTGATCCTGACAAGCGCTGGATGATGGCTGTTGAGGCCGTGGCCCGTCTCAAACATAGTGGCCACCCTGTCACGCTCTTCGTGCGCGGCGGGATTGAACCACACGGGGCAGAGGTCCTGCGCCATGCCTATCAAATGGGTCTGAGTATTCGCGATGTAGTGGCCACGCGCCCGAACCTGAAACAATGTATGAATGCCGTGGCGAAGGCTGGTCCCGCCGATATTTACAACCTGCGTTTCTTCCTCCCTGAAAAGTTTGTACGCACCACCTATGCCGCCGCTGATGCCACCCTGGCGAACAGTGGCCACGAGCCATTCGGCCTTGTCGGACTCGAGGTCATGGCGGCACAAGGGATCGCGGTCACTGGCAGCACTGGCGAAGATTACGCCGTTTCATTTGAGAATACCATCGTCACTGAAACCGATGATCCCGATGAGATCGTTGGCTACCTTCTCTATCTACGCCGCCATCCGGAAGAACAGGAGCGCATCCGCTCTGCGGGTCGCCTGACGGCAGAGCAGTTCCTGTGGGACCAGGTCATCGAAAATCTTGTGGGCAAATTAGAATTCCTGGCGCGCAAGCAGGGCATTCCATTAAAGTGATGACTCCCTACGGCTAAAGCCGAGGGCTTCTATGGACTTGCACTAATGATATGTCATCCCATACCGTTGAAGTGTCTCAGTTCTTACAGAGAGGTGGTCTGCGCTGCTCTGCTCAAGCGAACTGCACACGATAGCAACTACCGTCGTGCTTTTACCTGCGGGACGGATTTACCGCAGAACGCCGAAACCCTCTTCTGTTGTGAGTGTGCGATGAGACTAGAACCATTGTACAAGTATCGTCAACCTGTCCATATGGAGATATCTCCAGAGAGAGATATGAAGAAGGAACGCCTTTCATCCCCGTGGCTGAAACCAGGGGCCTTCAGGCGATCTTAGTGGTAAACAGCAACAAGAGCCGGTTAAGATCGTGGGAGTATGGTACTAATTTTGGCTGCTTCATCCCTAAAGAATTGACGCGGGCTAGTCTATTTGAGTAGACTCAAGAGAGTAAAGATACTGTACGTCTGTTTAGGGATGAGGTAAGTATGATGCGTTTTCGCACCTTCCAGTTAACTCAAGAAGTAGACAACAACTATTTAGAAGTAGAGAGTAATGTTTTAACAGAAGAGCAACCCAGAGAGCATCCAGTTACCCCACCAATTCCAAATCTCCCACAGTATTTCATGCCAACGGGTCAGCTCCAGGTAAGAACCATCGAGCAATTGGTCAATAATTCCAGTATTCACGCGGTTAGAACGACTGAACAACTCCAGAATGCTGCAAGTACCGGCACGGGTCGCACCACCGAGCAACTTCAGAGTGCCGCAAACCCTGGTGCGGTAAGAGGTACCGAGCCATTGAAAGTTCTGGTGAATTCGCCCTCTGTTACTCCTACTCCCAAGCGCATCGTAAGAATTCCTGGCAGTCGCAAGCGGAAACACGCATCTGCCAAAACGGAAGGTTTAGCAAAACAATTACCAGCGCTATCTCCCCGCCTGCGCCACGGTATCATTTTCATGGCGATCCTGCTGGTCGTGATGACGACACTACTCTATATGACGCCTCTCAGCAGCGGGCATGGACGCTTTTCTTTCTTTCAAGGGATCAATGACTGGATTCATGCGCAGCAGATGAACTGGCAATTCCTGTCGCATACTGCGCAGACTGTACAGGATAATCCCGCTCAGAATAAATCCCTACCGCCTCCCCCGCCCATGACGCTGCCTAAAAGCGCCTATGTGGCGATTGCGCAACAGGATGCCATCAGCGCGGGCATCTCGCCTGTCTATTTTACGCGGCAGATAAACCAGGAAAGTGGCTTTAACCCTAACGCCATCTCACCGGCTGGGGCAGAGGGGATTGCCCAGTTTTTGCCCAGTACCGCCAGTGGGCTGGGTATCAATCCCTGGGACCCCAACGCGGCCCTCAATGCCGCTGCCCACACGATGGCAAGCTACGCGAATACTTACGGCGGGGACTATGCTAAGGCGCTCGCCGCCTATAA
>CATPCK010000979.1 GCA_955652655.1 uncultured Ktedonobacteraceae bacterium
AGATAACATGAAATACTGGTACACACTTTGATGACCTTTTTCCCGGGAGGCTGCTGGTAGTACATGGTATAAAAAGTAGCCACGCTTTCAACATCATCGACGGTCATGCCAATTGCCTCGGCTACTGCCTCCAGGGCGGCCTCTGTTATATAACCCTCTTCTTGTTGCGCTATATAGAGTGCGGGCATCACTGCTGAACGCGCCACAGGATAGCGAGCCGCCAGTTCACGCATACGTTGTTTCGCCTGTTCTGAAATCATCGATCAACCTCACCAAGCACGATGTCTATGCTACCAATCGCTGCCACCACGTCGGAGAGGAAACTTCCTTCTATCATGCGTGGTAGAGCCTGGAGATTAGCAAATGAAGCACCGCGCACATGCATTCGGTATGGATTTGCGCTGCCATCACTGACAATATAGAAACCTAGCTCACCTTTCGGTGATTCGGTGCGCACGAACACATCCCCTTTGGGTGGTCGATAGCCCTCGGTAAACAACTTGAAGTGATGGATCAGCGCCTCCATGCTGCCCGTAATCTGCCACTTCGGCGGCGGCGTGATTTTCGGGTTGTTAACCCGGTACGCACCTGTAGGCATGCCTTCGAGCGCCTGGTTTACAATGTTTAAACTCTGTTCCATCTCCAGCATACGCACCAGGTAGCGATCGTATACATCCCCATTGGTTCCCACCGGGATGTCGAAGTCGAACTTCTCGTAACCGCTATAGGGAAATGCCTTGCGGATATCCCATACCACACCGCTGCCGCGCAGCACAGGGCCGGTAGCGCCATAAGCAATAGCATCCTCCGCGCTCAGGAAAGCAACATTTTTTGTGCGTTCCAGCCAGAGCTGGTTATTCGTCAAGAGATCGTGATATTCCTGCAAGCGATCGGGGAAGATACTGGTGAATGCACGTACCTTGGCCTCGAATCCCGGGGGAAGCTCAGCCTGTAGACCTCCCGGACAGATATAGCTGGTCATCATGCGCACGCCAGAGATGTACTCGAAAACGTCCAGGATCATCTCGCGTTCGCGGAAGCAGTACAGGAAGACGCTCATTGCGCCGAGGTCGATAGCATGCGAGCCCAACCAGACCAGGTGGCTGGCGATGCGCTGCAGTTCCGTGAGCAAAACGCGCGTATACTTGATTTTGTCGTTGACCTCGTCTTCAATGCCGAGCAACTTTTCGACGGCCAGCGAGTAACCCAGGTTATTGCAGAGGGGTGCCAGGTAATCCATGCGATCGGTTAGGACCAGCGCCTGGTGGTAGCTTTTCGCCTCGGCTGTCTTCTCGATGCCGGTGTGCAAGAAACCGATGTCGGGCACCGATTTGACGACCGTTTCACCCTCGATGGTCAATATCAATCGCAGCACGCCATGTGTGCTGGGGTGCTGCGGCCCCATATTGATGGTCATCGTATCGTTGCGCTGCCCATCTTCACCGGGCTGGCTGTCCTCGATGGTGTAAATATTTTCTATATCTTGTTGCTGCATAAAGCCGTCCCCGTATATTGTAGGGGCGATCCCTTGTGGTCGCCCTCAAATTATCTTTTCTTCGTCCCCGGTTCCTGATTCTGATTGATATGACTGCGGCTCTCGTTGAGTTCTCGCCCACCCGGCGAGCGCAGCGTCTGGCTTCCAACTCCAGGGTCGGTATCATACGGTACCTGGCCGCCCCAGTGTGGCTCCGGCAGATCAAAGCCCGTCAGTGGATAGTCCTTGCGTAATGGGTGTGTCGTCCAATCCATGGGCATGAGAATACGTCGTAAATCGGGGTGGCCGGTAAAAGTAATACCGAAGAGATCGTACACCTCTCGTTCATACCAGTTTGCCGATGGCCACACTCCAACCACCGTTGGCACGGCTGGATGCTCTTCACGCCGCTGACCAACACGCACCTTCAGGCGTAGTACACATTGATTGGGGATTGAGAGCAGGTGGTAGACTACATCAAAGCGGGGAATACGCTCAGGCCAATCTACTGCCGTCACACTTGAAAGGAAGTTGTACCGTAGATCTTTCTGAAGGTAGCTACAAACCGTTACCAGGTCTTCTGGCTTCAGTACAATCGTCTGCTCATCACGAAACTCGACCGTTTCAACTATCGCCTGCGGAAATTTCTGCCGCACCTTCTCGACCGTTGATGTCGCTGTTATGGCCATATGGCTACATTCCTTAAAATATAGAAATTTTTTGTGATTGGGTAGTGGCCCTTCGCGCCAATACTCAATCACAACATTATAATTCTTCTCCGATGGGTCCCACCAGCTTCATATCGCTGGCCTTCAAAGGATCGGGAGGATTGGGTATACCTTCACGAATTTTTCGCTGCAGTTCATTAAAACCATAGAGTAGCATATCGGGTGTCGGCGGACAGCCCGGAATGAAGACATCGACCGGCACAATTTTATCTACCCCTTGTACAATAGCGTAATTATTAAAGACACCGCCACACGACGCACAGGCACCCATAGCAATTACCCACTTGGGGTCAGGCATCTGGTCATAAATCTGCCGCAATACCGGGGCCATCTTAATAGAACAGCGCCCGGCAACTATCATTAGATCAGCCTGCCGAGGCGAGGCGCGGAATACCTCCGCCCCAAAGCGCGAGATATCCCAGCGGTCAGCGCTGGTCGACATCATCTCAATGGCGCAGCAAGCCAGGCCAAACGATACCGGCCACAGCGAGGAACTGCGCCCCCAATCCAGGAACTTATTGACCTGGGTCGTCAAAATACCCGGCTCGCCGTTCTTCACATGCAGCTGTCGCCGGGGCGTCTGATTATTCGAAACAGTCTGCACAGGCTCCCATGGATTTTTTACTCCCATGTAAACGCCCCCTTTCGCCAGACATAGATATAGCCAATCATCAAAATCAGCAGAAAGACGAGCAGTTCAATCAGCCCGAAGACTTGCAGCTTGTGCAGCAGGATGGCTAATGGATAAAAAGAAACAATTTCGATATCGAACACAATAAAAAGCATGCCCGTCAAGAGGTACTTGATAGGGAAGCGCCGCTTTGGCGCTTCAATCTCTTGCATGCCACATTCATAAGGAGCTATCTTCTCAGGCGATGGTTTCTTCGGCCCCAGGAAAGCGGTCAATACCATGACAAACAGGCCAAAGAGGACAGCTAGCGTCACCAGCACAAAAATGGGGAGTGTTCCCATAGGTGGGATCCTTCATTTCTCGTAACAAATATTACCTGAACTAGGGGAGGTTTCATTGAACCCCTACATTACCTGGTGTCTTTAGTACACTACCTCAAGATGTATGGTAGCACAGGGTGTGGAGTGTGTCAAATTGGAGGAGGTTTCGAGGGTATCCGACAAAAGCCCATCTGTGTGTAGATGGGCTTTTGTCGGATAAACTAATGTTTGTCCTGTTAGACACGATCAAGCATTCGATCCCCACCAAAGATATTCCGCATCTTGAAAGGGGCCGGTGTCGTCGCCAATTGCCACGCCCGCAATCGCCATCCTTTATAGAGGAACCATGGTTCTTTTAAGGTATATACTTCCTGGCTTGTCCATTCAGGGAATGGCAATCCGTCCTGCCAGCAAAGCCATTCCACCATCGCAGCACAAAATGCCACCCAACGTTGCATATCGGGAGTAGAAACAGGAACTGTAGGCTGTTCATTAACCAATTCAAACCGGTGCTCGACAGCAGAACGCCGCCAATCATCTAAAAAATCCCCAATTGCTACCCAGGGTGCAGTACTATTATAGATACGCTCAAGTGTCTCCGAGATAGTTTGCCGGTGCCACCTGTACAGAGAAGTCGCCATTCGAAATTTCTCCTAAGGACTGTGATGACGAATTAGTATGGGAATGGTATCCTTTGATAAGTCCGGGCCTCTTCACCTCATGATGTACTTGCATTATAGCAATGTACTTTATGTTACGTCAATTACACAGATTGTCCTCTTCCCGCTTTTTGGCCTGGGAGTCTCCCACGCCTCGTGCAGCACCGTCTACATCTGGACCTTTGAAGCACTCACCATCGGCAGTCTCGCCATTTTCACCTTCTCATGGCTGCTCCAAAAGAGACGGGGTTCTTAGGGGCGGTAGCCCCTAAGCAGGGTGTGGGGCGTCCCCACACCCCGCTTCCTCCACAAAAGTGTTTTGATTATTTATCGCTAATTTTATACAAGTATCGTTACTTGCCTTAGGATAAAAAACATGCTATACTGTAGTCAACATAAAGTTAGTTACAACCCTGTTCTGATCTACCCATACATGATCAGAAAGGCAGGCGGCACATGGCAATGAAGCCAATAACGGAAACAACAATGACACAAACTTCAACCACCAACACCGGCCACATCTGTCCAAAGTACGAACAAGCCATCCAGCTACTCGGTAAACGATGGACCGGGCTACTCTTGTATGCGCTTCTGGAAGGACCACAACGCTTCTGTGAACTGACCTCCACGGTTGAGGGGCTCTCCGACCGCGTGCTCAGTGACCGCCTGCGCGAACTAG
>CATPCK010000980.1 GCA_955652655.1 uncultured Ktedonobacteraceae bacterium
GGAGTGGGGACGCTTGCGTCGCCCTCGTCGCGTGGCCCAGTCGCCTGGTCCCTCCCACGACGCAAGCGTCCCCTCCCATCCTCCCAGCCACCCCCGCCCCTACAGATACGAAGTCGCTTCCGAAGCGTCATGATAAAAAATCTTCCCGTGAAAGGTTCGGTGGTGTCCCCCGAAAATGCTTTTTTCTTTCTACGGCGACGAGTTAGGAGTGGATGTCAGAACTGCTCCCTTGACAACGACAGAAACGTATTGTATCAATATATACGCTAGCTTTCTATGGAGGATGAGGTGTTTGACTTCGATAATTTCGTCGGGTTTGATTGGGATGAAGGGAACAAACAGAAGAACTGGGAGAAACACAAGGTCGCTTACACAGAATGCGAGGAGGTGTTTTTCAACCAACCGTTACTCATAAGCGAGGACATCAAGCACTCATCCCAGGAAAAGCGATACTATGTGCTTGGACGAAGTGACACCGGTAGAACATTATTTCTGGTTTTTACGGTAAGGAACAACACCATACGTGTAATTTCGGCTCGAGACCAAAGCAAAAAGGAAAGGAAGATATATGGACAGCAACCTCAGGCCAATACCGCAATTTAGCAGTGAAGATGAAGAACGAGAGTTCTGGACAACTCATGACTCAACTGAGTATATTGACTGGAGCAAAGCAGAAAGAAATCCTCCTTTTGTGAATCTAAAGCCTTCCACCAGAACTGTTTCTATCCGTTTACCCGAAACTCTGATTGCGGCACTCAAGATACTGGCAAACAAAAAGGATATTCCGTACCAATCATTGATGAAAATGTACCTCTCTGAAAAGGTCAAGGAAGAAATCTCTGCTGACGTTCACTCAGGTTCAAACGGTTGATAGGAAACAGATCATCACGAAATGAGTAGCCATTGCTACCTTCATACATCCTCTCCAATCGTGCCTGGAAGGTACGTCATAACAATTCTGAAACCATGAAGATGCTCCTTGAGTGTTAGCTGCTCATATCCATACTCTTGTAATATCTCCTTTGCTTGCCTCTCCGCGTCTTCACGGTCTTTGGCATAGAGCGTGAAGAGCGTATCAGCTTTTTCGGTCACGCGGCAACATACTATCCATAAGGTCATTGTGCCATCCCTTCTTTATCGATGGTATGAATGAAATGATATCATTTCAAAGATATCATTGTATGCCCGCTTCTGTCAACACATCATCATTGATACAATCGGGCTAAAAGCGGGGACACGCGCATGATACGCCTACGAGTCAAAGAGATTGCACGAGCGAAGGGGTTTAGTCAGGGAAGGTTGTCAAGAGTAGCCAATATTGATGAGAACACGCTCAAGCGTATCTATCGTGACCCCTATGCCATCATCACCACCGAAACCCTTGACAAATTAGCGAAGGCGTTAGGCGTCCCGTCTGCTGAACTCATTGAAGACGTACCAGACAATAAAAGAGACTGATGTCAATCTGCATAAACTGTTTCCCGTAACGCTTTTGAGACGATTGTATGGTATAGTGGGACTCAGAAAGAATTGGTCACCATCTGCGCCTGGCTATGATAGTGCGATTGCCAGCAATCTGGCGTTCGACAGGAGATAATCATGACGGCTGCTCTTGATACGCCCGTGCAGGAGACATCAAACAAACCCTCTCGTTCGCGCGCCGCATGGCTCATGACGGTTGGCTTTCTCATCTATACGCTCCTCATCCTGATTGGCCATATCGTGGGCTTCCCGCTGGGCTACGCATACTTGCACACGGTCTGCCCCAGTGGGTGCTCACTCACACCGGAGAATGTGCATGCCCTTGAGCATATTGGCCTCTCCATCTCTTTCTATGCCAATCTCTATATGATGATCCAAGTGCTCTATATCCTTGTCTGTGTGGGGATCGCGCTCTTGATTGTCTTCAAGAAGCCTGGCCAATGGGTGCCACTGGGACTGAGCTGTTTTCTCATCTGGTTTTCCGCCTATGAGGGTGCGGACTATCCAGCGCTTGTCGCCGCCTATCCCGTCCTGAATGTGCCAGTGCAACTCTTGCTAGGTCTTGGAGGGGGCATCCTGGGCTTTTATGCATTCTTAACGTTTCCGAATGGCAAATTTGGCTCTCGTTGGGTGCTGGGGTTTTATCTCGTCAGCGTCTTCGAGGGAGTGCTCGCAGTCTTCATCACTACTCCTGTCTTTGTCTTGATCAACAGTGTGTTCAGTTTTCTCAGCTTTTTCATTATTCTGGGCGTCTTGATCTATCGCTCTCGCCGTCTCTTGAACGCCAAGGAGCGAGCTGCCACCAAGTGGATTATTTTGAGTTTGAGCATCTTTATCCCGACCGTTATCCTGGTTTTTTTGGTCTTACCCGCCGTAGCCCCAGCAGACTCATTGGCCTTGCTCATCGTCAATATAGCTGGCTTCTTTGGCTGTGGGATCAATATAGCTGGCATCCTGATAGCAGTTATGTATGCCAATGCTTTCGATATCGATGTGTTTGTCAGACGCACGCTGGTCTATACAATGCTCACCGCCATCCTGGCCTTGTTGTATGCCGGGATGGTCTTTGGTTCGCAGTTTGTGCTCGCCACCTTCAGCCCCCAGACGGCGCAGTCTCCGCTCATCCTGGTCGGTTCGACTCTGGTAATTGCGGCGCTCTTCCAACCGATGCGTCATCGCATTCAGCGTACCATTGATCGGCGTTTCTACCGCCAGAAGTACGACGCGAGCCGCATCATTGAGCGCTTCAGCACAAGCCTGCGCAGTGAGATAGACCTGGCGGAACTGAGCGAGCAAGTGGTAGCAGTGGTGCAGGAGACAATGCGGCCCACACATGTCTCGCTCTGGTTGCGCAAGCCTACCAGGACGAAAAACCAATCGTTGTAGGTTGACTAGCCTAAAAAAATGGGTAGCTCAAGCTTCTCTAGATGCTTGGGCTGCCCATAACTATGACGTTGAAGGCTGCTTTGAGAGGCATAGGTGCCCTGTCCTCGTTGAAAATAGACCACTTACCAGACCACTCACCTGGATCTGTATTGTACCATACACCGATATTATGGTCGTTATAAATCCTACTATCAGCTATCCAGTTCTGAGTGACGAGTAGGATAGCATTCGGGTTATTGTTCGTGTAAGGGCTATCGATGAAGGTGCAATGCGGATAGTTATTGTCAACGTTTGAGCCGGTAGCTGTATGGATAAATACACAGTCGCTTGCCCTTGGTGTAGTCTGTTGCATGGTACCCATGACCTGTTGCAGAGTGCTCATGGCCTGCTGCTTTTCTTGCATGGCCTGCTGCATGACTTGCATCATTTCTTTCTTAGTGGCTCTTTCTTCCAGCAAAGAATTCTCCTGCTGCTTTTCTTGCATGCTTTGCTGGTGCTGCATAACCTGCATCATTTTTTCCTTAGCGGCTCTTTCTTCCAGCAAAGAATTCTCGGCCCGCTGATTGGCGTCATTAACCTGCTGGCGATGCACCTCTCTACCAAAGAGCCAACCGAGGGCAGCAAACGCTACAGTTTCTACGCCAGTCAACAAATAGATATACCGGGTCCACATCAAGTCAGCCATCCCAGAGCCCGATATCCACAATAAGATGGCCAAACCGAGTATAAAAAGTGTAAGCCAGATGAATGCACTGGCAGTTACACGAGAGGCCATTTTTTCCCTCGCCGACTCGTCGCCGCTTTGCCTGGTAGGTTTCGTTTGTGTTGTCCCATTTGTGCTCATTGTTTCCCTCTTGTAGGTTAGTTCAAAGAACTTATGTGTGTAGCAGAATCCTGCTTATTTTGAATTTGCCCTTAATTATAGACGCATTTGGATCTCGTTTTTAGGCTTTTGATTTGCAACATATAATACAGCAGCAAGCAGAAAGATGGAGCACTGACGCGAAGTCTGGAAGAAACCTCATGAAGAGGTATGCTACAATCAGGAGGGGAGCATATCACTAGAATCTGGCCCGCATTGAACAATCCTTCACGCCTATCAAAAAGGGTAACATCATTCGTGAAGTGAGTGATGAATTGCTGAATGCGCTAACTGCGGCGTATTGAGAAGCGGCTGGTGGAGCAATAGAAGCATAAGGAGGTATCAGAATGCTTAATTCTCAATTTTCTGCTGAAGAGCAGAACGAAATCAGAAATGCATCTGACCGAGTGGTTGTCGTGGCCGCACGCTTTGCCCTGGATGAATACCTCAAATATTCTGCCTACATTTGCCAGCCTGATCGTGCCTTCCGAGACTGTGTTCGCATGGCATTTTATACAAAAAACAAGATTGACCGCCACATCCCAAAAATTCTCGGGCAAATAGAAGCTATTTCGCGTGACGAAATCGAGACAAGGACCGACCTGTCAGATAGCGATAGAGAAAGGTTACGAACACTGCTCAATAAAATGGAGTCTGCAAGAAGTGAAGATTGGAGCAAAAGGCAGTACAAGATTGTTTTTCTGACACCTCCCGACTCACCAGATACACTTGTCCTTCCCGCTGATGTCGCTAATAACCTAACTTCTGCAAGTGGGCGAGGTACTGCATTCACACAAGGACAGCGATACGTATCACTTTCTCGTCTTGAAAAGGGTCCGAAAACCACATCCGAACTTGTTTGAGCTTTTCAATGTATTCTTTTCTGGTGATTCCCCAGAAGTCCGCCAGAGATCCTTCGCTGCGCTCAGGATGACAGCCAGGGGTGTTGTAGCCAGGGGTGTTGTCACGTGGAAAATAGGAGAGGAGAACGTATGGTGATCATAGAGCGGTACGCAGCCGAAAAACATCGCGAGCCCATTCGTCGATTGTTAGAAAAGATTGGCTGGGCAGCCCAATATGTGGACGCAGGGCCCCTTACTCTCGATACCCTGGATGCACAGCCCCTCAATGCCCGTATCTATATTGCAGAGCAAGATGATGAGCTTGCGGGCTGGATTGCCATTGAGTTTCGGAATTGGAACCGGCTGGCTCAAATACAAGGGCTGGCTGTTGATCCGAGTCTCCACAGGCAGGGAATTGCTACACAGCTGGTCAGGCAGGCTGAACAGTTCGCTCAGGAGCGAGGAGCAAGGGGCGTCTATGTGGATACGCCTGTGTCTAACCAGCGCGGAAGAAAGTTTTATGAAGCTGCAGGGTACAAACAGGATTATGTGATGACGGCGTATTATGAGGAAGGGCTAGACGGGGTAACCTATGTGAAGTTTTTTCAAAATAGCACGAAAAACCAATTGGGTAACCCAGGTTATACTTGTATAGAGTGAGCCCAAACGTTATACTTGTATAGAGTGAGCCCAAACAGTGACGCTGGCAATGCTTCCTCGAACGCCTAGAGAGGGTGAGTGAGGGACCCTTCCTTATAGGGGAGCAATAGCCCTCATCTCAGGCACTCTTGAGGAGCGGTCGTTCCAAGTTCTTTGCTTCTCCACCAGGCAAACAACCAGGAGGTATAGAGATGTCTGATCGCAACCTTATGATTGGTAATGTTGAAATTCTGCGCATCGTTGACGCCATCGTTGACTACCCCTTTCCGCTCGATGAATTCTATCCCGAGGTGCCAGTTGAAGCATGGGACCCATGGCGTGAACAGTATCCAACCAGCTTTGCGACCGAGAAGACCCATCGGCTGGTCTATACCTGCTACTTGCTTCGGACAGCAGGGCAGACCATCCTTGTTGACACGGGTTTGGGACCAGCGTGGGCCCCGCTGGCTGTCATGTGGCAGCAGAACCATGCCGCTCGACAGGCGTTTCAGCTCCTCGACGAACTCCAAGCAGCGGGAGTTCGTCCACAAGACGTGGAGATGGTCTTCCTCACCCATCTGCACCCTGACCATGTCGGCTGGAATCTGCTGCAAGAGAACGGCCAGTACCAGCTCACGTTCCCGCGTGCCCGCTATGTGGTGCATCAAGCCGATTGGGAGGCTTTCCACACTGCCGAGATGCAGGCGCTCTTGCCTTTTGACTACATTGGGGTCCACGTCACCCCATTGGAGCGTCTTGGAGCTCTCGAACTGCTCACCAAAGATGGGGGCCTGGCTCCAGGGATTGAGGTGATCCACACGCCTGGTCATACGCCCGGTCATATGAGCGTAGCCATCTCCAGCAAAGGACAGCATGCCATCCTGGTGGGCGATGCTTTCATCCACCCGGCCCAGATCACTGAGCCCACCTGGGACAGTATGTTCGATGTCGACAAGGAGACGGCCCACCAGACACGACGACGCCTCCTTGAACGCATCACGGCCGATGACGCGATCGTCTATGCCAGCCACTTCCCTGCTCCAGGTATCGGCCGCATCGTTCGTCGCGATCAGCGCACTTATTGGCAAGCAGGTGAGGAGTAAGCCTTGCCCTTCGTACCGCAGTTAAGGAAGACACAGAAAGGAACGAGAAATGCCGTCAAAACAAGGTGACTTGTCATTACTTGACAACCCAATTGCACAAGAGTTGCTCCATTCTACTATTCCGGCACGGCTAGCATACACCTGGAAGGATGGGACACCCCGGGTGGTCCCGATCTGGTTTCACTGGAACGGTGAGGAAGTTGTTTTTGGCACACCACCCAAAGCGCCAAAGGTGATGGTGCTTGCAGAGCAGCCAGAAGTGGCGCTGACCATCGACACTAACCAATGGCCAAATAAGGTGCTGCTCATCCGAGGTATTGCCAGGGTTGAGATCGTGGACGGAGTAGCTGCTGAGTATGCTGCTGCCGCACAGCGATACTTCGGTGAAGAGCAGGGACGGATCTGGGTGGAGCAGGTGCGTGCTATGTCTCCTCAAATGGCTCGTATTGCTGTTCGACCTACATGGGTGGGATTCTTGGACTTCGAGACGCGTTTTCCAAGTGCGATCGAAGCTGCGATGGCAGGTTTGTGAAGTCAGGATCTTTAAGGAAGAGTCGAGCCTTGTACGTATGTATGCGTGCAAGGCTCGACTCTTAC
>CATPCK010000981.1 GCA_955652655.1 uncultured Ktedonobacteraceae bacterium
CCTAAAATACGTTGCCTATCCTCCGCATTCACAATTCCATACAAATCAAGCACGCGCTCATCAATCTCTCTATCTATACGTTTGATGTCTGCAAGAAGACGTTCCCGCACGCATCTCCAAAGACGATTTTCTCACAAAACTCTTTTTCTGTCGCGAATCATCGGACGAAGTAGCCCTCAAACACAAGATGGAACATCGCGCTAGCCTGCTTAACCAGCTTGAGCACATGGAGTGGGCGCGCCAGCAATATGCCACGCGCCCCACTCGTCGTCCCCGCCTCCTCGAATATCAAATGCTCGTGCGTGACTATAAAGAAGCCGTCCTCAAAGCCGGACTCGAAGTCACCGAACGCGCCATCGAGCGCCTTCAGGCAAAAGAAAATGCCTGAGTAAAGCAATGAGGATATTTGAGTCTGATCTTTAGCCCGGCTGCCAGTTATATCTCCTATAAATCTCCAACGTCTGCTTATCGCCCGGCACATAGCTCACCATCGAATACGTAGATATCCCCGTGAACACAGTCGTCGTCGTGCGCAATGTGACGCGCCCAAGCTTGCTGTTCTGCACCTGAAAAACAAAAGAAGGGGCGGGCTTCCCCTCTCGATACGTGGCGGCTGCTATACGACGAAAATCTGGTAACTCGCGCAGGTGTCTCCAAAGCTCTTTATATTCTGGCAAGTGCGTCAACGTGCGCGTATTATACTGGAAGTCGCTCACCAGGCGCCGAGCAAGATCCTCCCAACCGTAAAAATAGCGGCGGCGGTGAGCATCAAATACCAGTTCTAACAGGTGCCGTCTCTCCCCTTCCACGATATCCCTCTCGACCTCAAAAAGAGTTATAGCCGCATCGTTCCATGAATGGAGAAACCACAGGCGATCAAGCGAGTGGGCCGGGTACGACGTATTGTGCACCAGCAGCCGTGCCAGCTCGCCAAAGTCCAGCAGCGTGCTCTCAACCTGCTCGGTATCCAGGTAATGACCGGTCAACTCCGTGTACGCCGCAAACAACTCCCGTCTCTCATCTTCCCGCAACTGGAGAGCGCGCACAATACTCTCGACCACGTGCGGCGAGGGATTGCTGCGCATACCATTCTCTATATGATAGATATAGGTACGCGAGAGACGTGTAGCTTGCGCAAGCTGTCCCTGTGACATACCTCGCCGCTGTCGGAAACGCGCCACAAGCTGCGCAAACTCCGATGTAGTACTCCCAACGCTCATAGTAATTCCTGCTACCCTCCTGAAAACCCTGTTAGCTACACATTCATTATGCATCACAAAATTGTTAGCTGGCAACGTATTATTATCACCACAATCGGCATATAATGAAGAAAAGGGAATTTTTTGCCTTGTAGGTGCGACAATGATTGTCGCCCAGGTATCCACAAGCACACGATACCACTACGAGAGGAGCTGGTATGCTATGTCTGACTCATCGCTAATAAATAACCCTCAATCACCACGAAATTCTTCTACCAACATCGCCGTTGGACACGACATCGTGTCAACCCGGCCATGGATCCGTTTTTATGAACAGGGCGTTCCTGCGCATCTCGCTATCCCTGACTATCCCCTCACATGGCTGCTCGACCAGACGGTTAAAAACTATCCGGGGCATACCGCCCTCATCTATTACGGAACAAAGATCAGTTATGCTCAACTTTCCACCCTGGCGAATCGCTTCGCCGTCGCACTACAGAAGCTGGGCATCCAGAAAGGCGATCGCGTAGCGATTGCGCTTCCCAATATCCCGCAGTACCCTATCGCTTTTTATGGCGCTTTACGGGCAGGAGCCGTGGCAGTGCCAACCAACCCTCTATATACCGGGCGCGAAATGCAGCATCAATTGGCGGATTCCGGCGCGCGTATCATCGTAATGATGGATGAATTCTACCCTACCGTCCGTTCCGTACGTGCCGAAACTGCCCTTGACCACGTCATTCTCACCAGCCCTGCTGATTACCTGCCGCCTCTGCTGCACATGCTTTACCCGCTCAGCCAGCTGAGAGCCAAACATCAAGAGCCACACCTGACTGACAAAGAACTCCACGAGGACAAAACGCTGCACTCCATGAGCGAAATGCTTGTGTCACACGCGAAGAAGGGCATTGAGCTTTTCAATTTACCGGTCCTTTCCTCAGGAGATGATCTTGCCGTCCTGCAATACACTGGTGGCACAACGGGGCTTTCAAAGGGTGCTATGCTGACCCATCACAATCTGCTTGCCAATGCCATGCAGACTCGTAACTGGACGCCGGAAATCCACGATGCCGCAGAAGTATCGCTATGCGTAGCTCCTTTCTTCCATTCTTATGGTTTGACGGTCGGCATGAACCTCTCTATTCTCGCTGCCGCCACGATGGTGCTTTTGCCGCGTTTCAAGTCGGCTGATGTCCTGAAAGCCATTCGCCAGTACCGCCCCACCCTCTTTCCAGGCATACCTACCATGTACCTTGCCATTATGCGCGAGGCCGGGAAGCACACCGAACAGTTGAGTTCGATTAAGTTTTGCATCAGCGGCGCCGCGCCACTACCCGCCAAAATACAGCATGACTTTGAGGAAGCTACTCATGGCAGGCTGGTTGAAGGCTATGGACTAAGTGAGGCAGCCCCTGTCACACACTGCAATCCTTTGACGGTTAACTGCCGCAATGGCAGTATTGGTCTACCTCTACCTGATGTCGATTCGGCTATCCTGGACCAGGTCACCGGCGAACCTCTCCCCACTGGCGAGGTAGGCGAGATCATGGTGAAAGGTCCCAATATCATGAAAGGCTACTGGAACCGCAAGGAGGAGACCGAGGCGATCTTTTTCAACGGCTGGATGCACACAGGCGACCTCGGCAAGATGGACGAGGACGGCTTCTTCTACATCGTAGAACGCGCCAAAGATCTGATTCTCGCCAGTGGTTTCAACGTCTACCCACGCGAAGTTGAAGAGATTCTCTTCCACCATCCCGCCGTACAAGAAGCCGCTGTAGCCGGTGCCCCTGATGAATACAGAGGTGAAACCGTCGCTGCTTTCGTGGTCCTGAAGCCCGGATTCGCACCCACGGAAGAAACGCGACGAAGCATCCTGGACTACTGCAAACAGAACCTTACGGCCTATAAAGTACCCAAAATACTCGAATTCCGTCAGACCTTGCCCAAATCCATCATCGGCAAAGTCCTGCGCCGCGAACTAAAAGTAACCAATCAATAACCCAAACAAAGGAGAACCAATACCCATGTCGACGACCATCAAACCAACTGAGTCAGGTACTGCGTTTTTAACTACATCTGTAAGTGAGAGTGCGGATAATATATTTACGCTGGAGCAGCGCGACGAGGAACAACGCTGGATAGAAGAATCGGCCGCGACCTTTATCCAGCGCGAAGTCTTGCCTCTGACAGAAGCCATTGATCACCAGGAGCCAGGTGTCTTGCCAACCCTCGTCAAAAAAGCCGGCGAACAAGGCCTCTTGATGATCGACGTCCCGGAAGAATACGGCGGTGCGGAACTGGGTCTATTGACCAGTTCTCTCGTCGGCTCCGAATTGCGTGAAGCCTCTTTTAGCGTCGCCTTTGGAGCGCACACCACCATCGGCACCTTGCCCATCGTCTTCTACGGCAACGAGGAACAGAAACGCAAATATTTGCCCAAATTGGCTTCGGGTGAATGGATCGCCGCCTATGCCCTCACCGAGCCTGGTGTTGGTTCCGATGCCATGGGACTCACCACCCGCGCGCAGCTTTCTGAGGATGGCAAGCATTATATCCTCAACGGCACCAAGCAATGGATCTCAAATGCCGGTTTTGCCGATGTAATGATCGCTTTTGCGCGTATCGGCAATGAAAAACCATCGGCCTTTATCGTTGAAGCAAACTGGCCTGGTGTCTCGACTGGCGCGGAGGAGCGTAAGATGGGTATCAAGGGCTCTTCTACCCGTCAGGTCTACTTTGAAGATACGAAAGTCCCGGTGGAAAACCTGCTTGGCGAGATTCATAAAGGCTACAAAATCGCCTTTAACATCCTCAACATTGGGCGTTTGAAACTGGGCGCGGGCACCGTTGGTGGTGCGCGTGCTGCCCTTGCCATGTCGGCAGCCTATACCACAGAACGCAAAGCCTTTGGGAAGTTCATCAGCGAATTCGGCATGATTCAGAAAAAACTGGCCCGCATGGCCGCTGAGACCTATGCCGCCGAGAGCGAGGTATTCCGCACCGCGGCTAATATCGAGCAAGCCCACCGCAGCGCAGGCAACGACACCGAAGGGACCTTCAAAGCCATTGAAGAGTACGCCATCGAAGCATCCCTTGCCAAAGTCCATGGTAGTGAAGTGCTGGCCATGGTCGTCGACGAAGGCGTGCAGATCTTTGGTGGCTACGGCTTCATGCAAGAATATCCCATCGAGAAGGCCTACCGCGACGCGCGCATCCAGCGCATCTTTGAAGGCACCAATGAGATCAATCGCCTGGTCGCCTCAGGTACCCTCTTCCGCCGCGTGCTCAAAGGTCAGATTCCTCTGATGGCCCTCTATCCAACAATCGAGGCGCGTGTTCGCTCAGGGCAGCCACTCAACAATGCAGGCGAGTCGCTTCCTGCAGAGTTACGCGATGCCGTCAACGCCCTTGAACGCGCCAAAGACGTCACCATCTACTCGGCCATGAAGATCGCGATGAAGTACATGCAGGCCCTGGAGAATGAGGAAGAGTTCATTGAGTACCTGGCAAACCTGCTCATCGACCTCTACGCCGTCGATAGCGCGCTAGCTCGCGCCACCCAGGCTGTCCGCCGTGGAGATGAAAATAGCAGCATTCATGTGAAACTGGCACAACTCGCGACCTGGTTGGCCTTCTCCCGCCTGCGCTCAAACCTCGACCAGATGATTATCACCAACACAGCCGGGGACGAAGTCCAGGCAGAACTACAGCTCGTCCGCTCATATATTGGCGATTATCTGCTCAATGGTGTCGCGCTACAACGCGAATTGGCTGCTATCGTCGTAGAGAAACAGGCCTATCCCCTATAAATAAAGGAGTATTCCATAATGGAAGATGCAGTAATCGTGAGTGCCGTACGCACTCCTATTGGGCGCGCCAATAAAGGCGTACTCAAAGATGTACGCGCCGACGACCTGGCCGCCGTCGCCGTAAAAGCAGCCGTTGAGCGCGTCCCGCAACTTGATCGTTCCCATATCGAAGACGTCATCCTTGGTTGTGCCTTCCCCGAGGGCGAACAGGGAATGAATCTCGCTCGCCTCGTTGGCGCCCTCGCCGGCCTTCCTGAAACGGCAGGTGGAGTCACCGTCAACCGCTTCTGCGCCTCCAGCCTGCAGGCGGTCAACATGGCAGCGCAAAATATTATGCTGGGATTAGGCGATGTGTTTGTCGCGGGTGGTATCGAAAACATGTCGCGCGTTCCCATGGGCGGCTTCAATCCTAGCTTCAATCC
>CATPCK010000982.1 GCA_955652655.1 uncultured Ktedonobacteraceae bacterium
CCTCTTCGCTTGTCCATTTGTGAGCGGTTCCCAGCGAATGGGCTGCCTTCCCACCTTTGCTGGCAATTTCGCGCTTCTTTTCTGGACTCATGGATGCAAACCCTCGACCACGACCTTTTTGTGCCTGCATTGTTCATTCTCCTTTTGTGAAAGTTTCAGGACTTGTAAAATCTTGCAAGTAAAGTAGAGAGAATTACGACGTATGAGCACCTGAAAAAGCTACAGCGTGCTAAGCCCTGGCTTAGGTTGTCAGTTACTCTTACGGTAGTGGTTACTGTCTCTCCTAGAACTAAGGATAACAGCCAAACCTCTAGCAGTACAAGTCAACAATAGCCTTATTTAGCGTTTTTTGGGTTCTCTAAGCGGATTCTAATGATGAGCTAAGCTAACCATCAGCTACGGTGCCTGGGAGTACGAGACTTTTGATCAAATTTACAATCTCGTCAACGGCAAAGGGTTTCTCAAGGAGGGCGACATGCAGGTCTTGTAGTTCGTCAGTGTTATGAAATGTAGCAGCGGTGGTCAAGATAATGGGAAGTGAGTCAAACGATGGGTTATTACGCAGGGTGCGGATGACTTCGGTTCCAGGTACGGAACCGGCTAAGCGCCAGTCAACGATAAGCAGGTCAATAGGTAAGCTTGTCTGTGGCTGTGTAGGTTTGATGAGAGCATTCAAGCATTCTTCGGCAGTGGGATAGATGGTGACGACGTAGCCCTCATCTTGTAAGACGAGGCTGAGCATCTCTTGAATGGCGTTGTCGTCTTCTAGCAAACCTATTTTCATTTCACTTCCCTTTACCTTTTCTTCAAAATACTGGAGTATTTAAGCACACTATAGCAAACGCTTCTTGTTTTAGCAAGCCCTTGGTGCTAAATGCGCGATTCTAACTATTGACCACTGTAACGGCGGGCTGTACAATAAGCAAATGTAACTGAACATATTGCTAAGTGAATAAGCAGCAAGAGCTCTCGCGAGTAGCAGCAAAAGGATAGATATTGTATGTCCGATACCAGTTTAGAGCAGACAGAATCGACAGAGCCAGCGAAAATAGGTACAGGAGAGGCTGGAGAGTTCCACGTCGAGGAGAAAGCCACCTCTACGCCTGTAGTCGAGCCAGTGCCGACGGCAGAACTTGAAGCGAAGATCGCCGCCCCGCGCCAGGTGCAAAACCGGGCGGGCACAGTTGAACACCTGGCAGTACGACGCCCTGTAACGCCAGTTGATCTCACATCGGCGGAGATCAAGGAGCGCTTGAGCGAGTTACGCACCAATATCACCAGTGTTGTGACGGGATATCGCTGGGGCAACATTTCTCTTGAAGATGCAACTGAACAAATCATCCCTCTCCTGAACATGGGCTCAATTTATCAATGGGCACCTGTATTGGTCCCTTTCATTCTAGAGATAGACAGGGCAGGAGATTTCATTCCTGTCTGGGTACACATTATCGAGCGAGATGATGCGCCTGATCTACCCACTGACGCGGATCCTGCGGAGACGATGATTGGGCGCGCGAGGCGCATTGCTATTCTTATGCTGGGCAACTACAAAACGTTTATTGAGCCGGGTCAAAGTATACCGCTGGGTTTCAAGAGCAAACAAAGCTTAAAGAGCGCTTCGAAAGTACAGAACCTGGCCCAATTCCTGGGAAAATTGGCCTACGATCCGAATACTTCCCTCTATGCAACGCAATCCCTTGCCAAGCAAGCGACAACAGAGGCCATGCAGGCCTTGATCACAGCGCTCAAGGAGGCCGAAGGTTGGGCAAAGGTCGATATTGTCGAAGCTTGCCTGTCACTGAATCAACCGCGCTTTTACGAAATTGTGCTGGCAAGTGGACTTGATCGCGTACAAGGGCTGGAAAGCTATATTGCAGTGCCAATTTATCGTTCGATCCCGTTGGAAGGCTATTTACGAGGAGGAAATGATGTTGCTCCCCGTCTCTCTCAACAGGCTGCGTTGATCTTCGGCCAGGTGTTACAGGAAAGCATGAAGCCCAATGCAGAGGCTGACGTACTACCCATTGTCTTTGAACATGAATTCGCGCCACTGGCAAGCGCACTCTTTGAAAATGCGCGCAGCGCCCCATCGTGGCAGTATGTGCTGGCAATTCATCGTCTCGCAACGTTGCTAGGTCGCTACTGGAGCGATATCTCGCGAGGCACAGTGCAGGATACACGCATTATTGAGCCCGTGTATGCCTGTTTACCGATGATGAACGAGGTCGAACGCTGGATGAATGGGCCGGGGCGCGATGTTTTGTTGGAAGCGCTGACCAGTTCTGACGAGGAGGCTTTTATCCCTGTTGTGAAAATCCTGGGAGAGATGCGCGAACCCCGTGCAATTTCACCGTTAGTCAACCAGGTTGGTGCCACAACTAGCGTCACCAGCCGCGAACAAGCCATTCGCCTGGTACACACGTGTGATACATTAGCACGCCTCAATGACCGGCGCGCGGTTCAGCCTATGCTCCACCTGGCTAATCGCGTTGTAGATATCGAAGGACGCATGGCACG
>CATPCK010000983.1 GCA_955652655.1 uncultured Ktedonobacteraceae bacterium
AATGAGTATACACACGATGAGTGGGAAGAACAGTTTGCCTATCAGGTCACGGCTTTGTATGGGTTGGAGGTGGTTGCGCTCAACGATAACCGTGGCTTAGACCCAACGCTACAAGCTCTCTTTCGGACACAATATATTCCTGCCTTTGCCGCGCTTGATGATGCCAGAAGCTCTACCGCCAGTGTTATTCGCCGGTTACGAAGGCAAGCACGCTTTTTCCCTGTACAGATGGATGTGACTTTTTGTGATGGAAAAACACTCACATACCTAGTTATTCTTGGCGCGCTGGCGTTCCAGGTGAGCGCTGAAATCCCTATTCGCTCGATTGCGATTGATAGGCACAAGACACTACTGGCGGATGATACTCTGCTCATTTGCTGACGATGGAAAGGATACATCTCTTGACACAATCTGCTCAAAAGACATCTTCCGAGATGACTCAATCTCGTGGTGAACTCTTCTCCACGCTCCTCCGCTTGCATCCTGTAGAGCCGGGGATGGTCTCGCCGAGTTCGGGTAACCAGGTGCAGGGGGCTTTTCTGGATATGGTGCGGCAGGGTGATCCTGCTCTGGCGGAGTGGTTGCATACGCCGAACCAGCGTCGCCCGTATACGCTTGGCCTGTTACAGGGCTTCAATTCGCTCTCTGCCGCGCAGTTGGAGGAGATCAGGGCGAAAAACCAGATGGTGCAGGTAACACCTGGGCAGGTCTACTGGCTGCGCATTACTATGTTGGATGCGACGGTGTTTGGTTCTTTTGCTCAGTATCTGATCATGAAACCGCGCGAACTTACGCTGCGCATAGGGGATGCTCGCTTTGAAATTAGCCGCCTGCTGAGTACACCTGAGCCGGGGAATACTGCTCAATCATGGGTGGCCTACTCTTCTTTTGCAGAGTTGCGCCAGGCGAGCAAGGCACAAAAACACTACCACTTTGAGTTTGCTACTCCAACGGCGTTCAGTATGGGACAAAAGCAGTGGGGCAAGCTATTGAAGGTTTTTCCAGAACCGAGCTATGTCTTCGGAAGCCTGGCCCGACAGTGGGATCTCTTTGCTCCGGCAAGTTTACGTATGGCAACCGGTGGTATCACTCCTCCCGAGATTGGTGCATGGTGCGAGGAGCATGTGATTGTCTCGCGTTACTCACTGGAAACGTGCTATCTACCTTCCAGCAAGTTTGGGCAATCGGGATTTCAAGGCAATGTCATCTACGAAGTGAAAGGACCGCCAACAGCACCGGAAGCTTCGTGGCTTTCATCGCTGGCACGCTTCGCTCTGTTCAGCGGAGTGGGCTACAAATCTACGATTGGTATGGTTCAGACACGCTGCACCAATATCACGGAGGTCCCTCTTAAAAACGAGGCGACGGAGGTGATCGGTATATGAGTAATCGGGCTGCACCTGAGTCTATCTCGCTCTCTTACCTCAATGCGATTGAGTATTGCCCGCGCCGCTTCTACTATGAATTTGTGCAGGGCGATATGTTAGAGAACGAGTTTGTGCTAGAGGGGACGCTTTTGCACCAGCGAGCCGATCAACCTGGACAGCACACAACGCAAGAGGGAGAGATACAAATCAACCACCTGTACTTATACAGTGAAGAACTACGGCTCTCTGGCTTCGCCGACGTTGTCGAGGAAGAGGAGGGTGTGCTGATTCCGGTGGAGTATAAGCATGGTAAGGAAGGGAAATGGCTCAATGACCATGTACAGCTTTGCGCCCAGGCGCTATGTCTAGAAGAGCGATTGCCCAATAAGGCTACTATTCCTTACGGATATATATTCTATTTTGGTTCACGCAAGCGCGTACAGGTACATTTCACACCAGATCTCCGGGCAAAGACGCGGGCGGCAATTGACCTGGCCTTTCAGATAGCGGCCCTTGATACGCCGCCTCCACCGCTTGATGGAAAAGTGGCGGCTCGTTGTCGTGATTGTAGCTTGCTGTCACTCTGCTTACCTGAAGAGGTAAAGCTGTTGACTAGCAGAAAGGGGAGTTCTTTTGCCGACACTTTATTTGACTGAAGATCGTGCCCTTGTGCGGCGTGATACGGAAGACTGTCTCCTGATACAGGTTCCTGAAAAACGCGGTGAGGGTGGAGCCTTAATTGCTCCCGCGTTTAAGAAACGTATTCCGCTGGTCAAGGTGGACGATGTTGTTGTCATAGGTGAAGTGACTATGACATCATCCGCCATACATATGCTGCTTGAGAAAAATATCGAGATTCACTTTTTGGGCTACTACGGTCAATTCAAAGGACGTCTCACACCCGGGCTCTCGAAAAACTCCTTATTACGCATGGCACAACATCGCGCACATAACGATTTATGCAAACGTGGTGAACTGGCCAGGAGATTTGTCACCGGCAAACTTTCTAATCAGCGTACGATGCTACAACGCTCTAATCGCAGGCAGGCTGATCCGCTTTTCAAGCAGGAGATCGAGCAGATTGGCGGTATCATTCGCCGGCTCAGCACACTCTCCACAGAAGTAGGTACGACCTACACGCTCGCGACAGGTGATACTGGCATTGAGGGAACCCCGATAGAGACTATTCTAGGAATGGAGGGAGCTGGGAGCGCCGCCTATTTCAATTGTTTTGGCAATATGCTCAGTGACCAGCAACAATGGGCTTTTGCGGGAAGAGTGAAACGCCCACCGACGGACCCGGCCAATGCGTTACTGAGCTATGGTTATGCTCTGCTCACCAGCCAGGTCGCCAGCGCTGTCCAGATGATTGGTTTTGATCAGTTCATCGGATACCTGCACAGTTCTGTCTACGGGCGACCAGCACTGGCCCTTGATCTGATGGAAGAGTTCAGACCTATTATCGTCGACTCTGTTGTCCTGACGCTATTAAACAACAGGATGCTCAGCAAAGATGACTTTTATGTCGAGCTGGGAGCATATCGACTGAAGAATGAGCCGCGTAAGACATTCCTCACAAGGTTCGAGGAGCGGCTCAACGAGGAGATTACGCATCCCATCTTTGGTTACAAAGTGAAGTATAGACGCTGCATTGAGCTGCAAGCACGGCTGTTAGCAAAATACTTGACGGGTGAGATAAACGAGTATCCGCCGCTCATCACCAGGTAGAGGTAGCTATGCCGATGAAAACGATGGCTTCTGGTCAGACGACATGTTATGTCATAGCTTATGACATTCCTGATGATCGAAGGCGCACAAAGATACACAAAATCCTCTCAGGTTTCGGCACATGGACGCAATATTCGCTCTTCGAGTGTTTTCTATCCAAGAAAGAGTTAGTATTGCTCAAGTCAAAGCTCGCGAAGCATATAGAGGACACCCAGGATAGCGTGCGTTTCTATCCTCTCTGTGTGAATTGCCTGGAAAAAGTAGAGACAGTGGGAGGTGGTCCCCCAACCGAAGATGCGCTCTTTATTGTCTAGCCATGATATTCTTGCGAGAGGTAGGTGTGGTGAAGGTATTGAGCTTAGCCTCTCGCACGGCTCTAGAAGGTCCTTGAAGAGAGGTCATTCCCAAATGAAGCATAATTTCTGCGCTAAAAAAAGCCACAAAAAGGACCTTCTCGCAAACACTAGCTTTCCTCAGCCTGTAGTGCTACAATATACGAGCGG
>CATPCK010000984.1 GCA_955652655.1 uncultured Ktedonobacteraceae bacterium
AGCAGGATGTTCTTGTCTCCATTGATTCCAAAGAGATGTTCCCGATCTGAGAAGATCGAGCTGTTGCTCATTTGCCATAGAACTCACCTTCTTCTTATCGTCGTCAAGCGAGGTGGAGAAGAGAAACTTTCGTCTAGAAGGCTTCGCCTGTGTTTTTCCTTACGTTCGAGCATAGCTCCTTGGTAGGGAGGGATTTTCCCTTCACAGTGAATGCACAGAGCAGGTGTTTCTTCGGACTGGTCCACAAGATAAATTGAGCATTCTTGTGAATCCAACACCAACCGCGCCTTCGTTTGTAGGACCTCTGGATGAGTGCTCTGGAGCAACTCGAGAATATCTAACGCTCTCCAGCCATCGGTGCCAAGACGCTGTGGTTCGAGTATGTCTTCGTTGATGTCTACAACGTTCTCTGGATATCGACTCGTCAGAGCCAGTAGACAAATTTGCAGGTTTTCATTCAATTGCATCTTTTTCTCCTCTCTCTTGTTCTCTTCCTCTTAGTAAGTATTCAGCAAGAGCAGCTTGTCGTGTCGATGGGCAGAGAAGCAACGGGGGCGGATCGTGCTCTCGTCCTTGCCCACTGCTTCTCTACACAGAAAGACCGTCCTCACGTATTCATCGCTTCATGAACCTATGCCTGCTGCCTCCTTGACCTGGACAGGAATCTGCTTCGCCTTCGCCGCCTCAGTTTTGGGAATGCGGAGCGTCAAGATGCCGCGCTCATAGGTAGCCTAAACCTTATCAGCAGCAATGGATGTCGGCAGCAAAAGGCTTCGACACTTCTCGCCCTCGTAGCGTTCGCGTCGCACATAGCTTCCCTTCTCAACCTTCTCTTCGTGCTTCTTTGTGACACGGATGGTCAGAGTGTCGCCCATGACCGAGACCTGCACATCCTCTGGTTTCAGACCTGGCAGTGGCGCCTCGACGACATACTGCTACTGATCGTCCGCATCATAGATGTCACCAGGGAACGTTCGACCCGTGAGGAGCTCGAAGCATGGACCGACAAAGCTTTCTTCAAACAAGCGATTCATCGCATCGCGAAGTGGCATCAATGCATCAAACGGGTCTTTTGGTACGAACGACATGGAGTTCCTCCATTGGAAACATGCTTCAAAACGTCTGGTAAAAATCTGAGGCCACGACCTGCAACGAGCTAATATCAATGTGTGTTCTGGTCCGTCCAGTACTAAGTATCGAACATCCATATTACAAAAGCATCACAGTGACGGGGAGGCGCATCACGGATAAATCACAAGAGAGTTTCATTTCAACAAGACATGAGAGGAACTCTTGTGCTTAGGAGAGAGACAAAAAAGAAGGATATCATACTATGATGTCTCTGTGAGGATGAAACTATGGACAGTGACGGAAACGTGAGAGCAATGTGTTACGTTGAATTCAAACGCGCATGGTTGCATAGAAAATTATTATAAAGAGGATGAGGGGAGTATATCATTGAAGGATGTTTCGGCTCTCGACTTTGCCACGATGCTGAACGCACTGGCTCAATCGAACGCATTTCCAACTGCGCTCTCCAATATGGCGCGCTGTCACAGATGAGTAACCGCCTTTGTGCTGAATGACGTTTCATCCAGGATGGAAGCTCGTTTCTGTATGAACTGATAGTGTATAAAGACGTTTCAACGTTAACGTTCTTTCCGTACTCAATTCACGTGACGTAAACGCTGGTAGTTCATAGCTCCATGCGCTTGCTGCCAACGTTAACGTTACGTTGGACGACAATGGTTAAAAGTAAGCTGTCAGGAGCCGCAAAGTAGCAGCAAGTATAATCTGCTTAAAGATGCAAAAGAAGCATTTTATCGCGTGTATGAAGAGCACCGCTGTTCCGAGTTGCTTCATAGTAGCGAAACACCTGCTTTTTTTGAATCCGGAGAAGGAGAATGACTGATGGGACTCACTTTACTTTGCGGCTCCTTGCAGCTTACGTGATACTAGGCCCATTTGGGAGACATGCACGCTACGCCAGCGAGCAGGCGACTGAACTGAAGGACGCCGATACGGCTGACATCTTCACAGAGGTCGCACGAGGCATCGACAAATGGCTCTGGTTCGTCGAGACGAGCCAGCAATCAGGCAGTTGAGCAAGGAAAAACGCTGCTCGGCAGAAGCGGAAAGGTCAGACACAGATGGTTCATTTAACGCTTTTGTAACGCTTTTGCTAACGCTCCGGCGATACCCTTAAGAGCAGAAGACATGATGCGTAGAGGAGTTCTCAGGAAAGAAGGAGTGCGATGGACGGTAGCCGCATGCTAGAAAAGGTCTGCCGGGTAGTACATCGGGTTAGTTACATGAAAGGACCTGGAGACTTATGAATGCAAGCAGAGCTGGAGGACTATCCGCCGCTCCTACCCCCGGCAGAGTACCCCCAGCACCGTTTTTCGCTACAGGCAGCGCCATCCCCTCAATGCCATCTTCGAGCCGAAGAGCATCGCGGTCATTGGAGTGGCGGCGTCTCCAGTTCGACAGTGAGGAACTAGAGATTCTCACGTGTGATGGCCTGCGCATGATGTGGTTCTCGAAAGGGTTGGTAGCACTTTGCTACCAACCCAACATACAACCTGAGAGGATTTTGTAATGATCTTTAATGCTGATATTACTTATGATGAACTGTATTCGCTCTTTCAGGAGCGGGTACGTCGCAATGAGCCTCTCACACGGCACTGCGCCCTCGGTGTGGGAGGGACTGCTGACATATGGGTCTCACTCGAGTCGAGGAAAGAGTTGATTGGACTGGTGAGTCTATGTGCTGAGGAGCACTGGCCCCTACTCGCTGTTGGCAATAGCACGAACGTGTTGTATGCCGATGCTGGTGTCCGAGGCATCGTTGCTCGTCTCGCGCTCAAAGAGTATCGCATTGAAGAACACGGCGATGGAACTGCTCTTTTAGTAGCTGACGCTGGTGTCAGTTGGCCCCTCTTATTGCACGATCTTGCGATTTTAGGTTGGGGTGGGTTAGAGTTTGGCGCGGGTATACCTGGAACACTAGGCGGAGGCGTGATCAGTAACGCGGGCGCACATAATAGTGACCTGGGCCATGTCCTGGAATGGCTCGAGGTACTGGATGCACGCGGGTCCAATCTTGAGTCGGAAGACCAGATATCCTACCCATATGTACGCCGCTATCAACACGATGAGCTAGATTTGAGCTATCGCTATAGCCGATTTCGTGCAAAGCGCCAAGCCCGATTTGACGGGCAAGGACCCCTCATTGCACCTCAACGGCAAATGATCGAACCGCCTGAAATTGTGATGTTGCTGGGCATACGGTTGCATCGAGAAGATCCACGGCGGCTACAAACAATTATTGCTGAGCATAAAATGCATCGCAAGCTGTCAGAACCTCCCCCACATCGAGCTGGTACTGTTTTCAAGGACCCACCCGGACACGACATAGATTCGCTCCTAGAGCAGATTGGTATGAAGGGAAGGACACACGGAAAAGCTCAAATCTCGACGGCTCATGCAAATTACATCGTGAATTTGGGGGGAGCGCAAGCTGCTGACATAGCCGCCTTGATTATGGAGGCACATCATCGTGTACATGACCGGTTTGGTATAGAGTTAGAGCTGGATATCGAGCTACGCGGTGAATGGGATGTGCGGTAATAGACGTGGTGAGAGTGCGCCTTGAGAACAAGCAACCTCTCATCTTCACAGAGATCGCGCGAGGCATCGACAAATGGCTCTGGTTCGTCGAGACGAGCCAACCATCAGGCGGTTGAGCAGGCAAGACCTGTTTGGCCACCCTCTTCATCGTGTCGGCTCGCTCTGCACCAGGCTAGCCAAAACTGTCCCGTCCTTGCTGATCTCCTGCTCGGCAGAAGCGGAAAGGTCGGACACAGATGGTTCATTTAACACTTGTGTAACGCTTTTTCTAACGCTCTGTCGATATCCTTATTAAGAGCAGAATGTATTTAGAGTGTCGCTGGGTTTGCTGCATATGTTTGCCGTTTTATTGAGTAGTCAGTTGAAAGCAGAGCTGTCCGTCAACGAAGAACAGCAGAAAGAGAAAGAACATGACAGTTTCCGACAAAGAGATCACCATTGTACCAGAAGTTACCCGGTTTATAGCCCAGCCTCGCAAGCTACTCATAGACGGGAAGTGGGTCGAAGCCGCTTCTGGTAAAGTCTTCCCGGTCTACAATCCAGCTACTGGTGAGATACTAGCCCAGGTGGCTGAGGGTGACAAAGAAGACATTGATCGTGCCGTTCGGGCGGCACGCAGAGCCTTTGATAGTGGCCCCTGGCGCACGATGGCACCTTCCGAACGGGGACGCTACATTTGGAGGGTTGCTGAACTGCTTGAGCAGCATAGCGAGGAGTTTGCCCAACTTGAATCCCTTGATGGTGGGAAGCCCCTC